>JALWZG010000093.1 GCA_027002825.1 Caldifarciminota bacterium | reverse complement strand
CCTCTGGAGGAGGTTGAAGAGGCGGCGGTTCTTGGGGTCCCCACGCTTCACCTGTAGGAGGCGGCGGGCGGCCTCCTTCTTCCTGCCCTGCGATAGGAGTCTCTCGGCGTCGTCAAGGAACCGGGCGACCAGTTTCTTCTGCTCCTTGTACATCGCCTCAACGACGGGCTTCATCTCCCGGTACCTCTCCACGTTGGAGTGCTGGGCGGGTCCGGAGATTATGAGGGGGGTACGGGCCTCGTCTATGAGGATGGAGTCTATCTCGTCTATTATGGCGTAGTAGTGGCCCCGCTGTACCTTCTCCTCTTTGGAGAAGACCATGTGGTCCCGCAGGTAGTCAAACCCGAACTCGGAGGCCGTCCCGTACGTGATGTCGGCCTGATAGGCCCTCTTGCGCAGCTCGTGGGGCATCTGGGAGTATATGACGTCCACAGTGAGGCCGAGGGTGTCGTAGAGGGGGTACATCCACTCCTTGTCCCTCTGGGCGAGGTAGTCGTTCACCGTAGCGAGGTGGGCGCCCTTGTTCTTTATGCGACCTATGAGGCCGTGGAGGTACATGGGGAGCGTGGCGACGAGGGTCTTACCCTCACCCGTGGCCATCTCGGCTATTTTCCCCTCAAAGAGGACGATGCCACCGATGAGCTGGACGTCGTAGTATATCATCTCCCAGCGGGTCTTTATCCCCCGCACCTCGTACTCGTAGCCCTTCTCGGTGAGGAGCTTGGTGGCGTACTTGGCAACGGCGAAGGCCTCCGGAAGGAGTTCCATCGGCTTGGCGCCCTCCCTAAGGGCCTTCTCAAAGTACTCTGTGCGCTTGAGGATCTCCTCCGGGGTTAGGTTCAACCTCTCGTAAATACGGTTTATCTTCTCAACTATCTTCCACCTCTTCCTGACCTCCCTCTGGTTCCTGCTCGCCGTCAGGAAGTTGCTGAACTTCTCTACTATTCCCAGCACAAGTTGCAATTATAGTGCTGAAAGGATGTGAAACTTCAAAAGGTTAGGAACTCCTCCTTCAGGGGTCTACCCATCAGCCTCTTTAAGGCCTCCATCGGGGATATCCTCCCCTCCATAATATCGCACACGGCTTGGGTTATGGGCATATCAATCCCCATCTCCAGACTCTTATCCCTGACCAGAAAGGCCGTCCTGACGCCCTCCGCCACCATTTTCATACCCTTAAGGATATCCTCAAGCCTCTCACCCTTACCCAACCTCTCACCGACGTGTCTGTTGCGGGAACTCCTTGAGAAACTCGTGGTTATGAGATCCCCCAAACCCGCAAGGCCGTAAAAGGTCTCCCTCCTCGCCCCGAGGGCCACTGCAAAACGTGTGATCTCGTAAAGTCCCCTGGTCAGGAGGGCGCCCTTTGCGTTCATTCCAAAGCCCAACCCATCGCTGATCCCGGCGGCCAAGGCGATCACGTTTTTCAAGGCACCGCCCAACTCCACCCCAAGGACGTCATCCTGAACGTAAACCCGGAAGGTTTTGTTTGAAAAAACCCTCTGTACGGTTTCCGCAAAGGACCTGTCCGAGCTGGCCACAACGACGGAGGTCGGCACACCTCTGGCGACTTCAAGGGCTATTGAAGGGCCGCTCAGGACGGCGTAGGACGTACCCGGAAAGTCCTGGGATACGTACCGGGAGACGGTTTTCACATCCTCACCGACAAACCCCTTAACCGCGCTTACGATCCTGCTGGGTTGCATTATCCCCTTCAGCCTTTGCATCACATCGGCAACGGCAGCGGATTTCACCACTATGAGTAGGACGTCGGCATCGGCAAGGTCTTCCATACGCTCCGTGAATTCCATATGGGGTGAAAGGGTGATCCCCGGTAATCTCTCGTCATCCCTGCGGGTATCCCTCAACCTCTTTATCCTCTGCGGATTTCTATCCCACACAACGCAACGGTATCCGTTGGACACCAACAGGTTGGCGAGGGTAAGTCCCCACGCACCACCCCCGATCACACCTATCTTCCGGATCTGAAATCCTGCCATTTCCTTATATACCAGTATTCTCCCTTTTTCACGAACGTGAACACCGCCCTCCCGGAGGCGTATCCGCTCCCCTCATAGGGGGGATCTATCCTGAGGTAGTAGTCCCACACCCAGGTTGAAGTCGCCTCTCCCTCCTCTATGGGTGAACCGTTGGTCAAGCTGAGGAGGATCTCATCGGCATAGGAGAATATCTGCTCGGCGGAGCGTATCTCCTCGTTATACCCCCAAACCAAACTGTCTATTCCCCACCTCTCCCTGAGTATGTCCTTTATGTCGCTCTGAGAGGGGTCAAAGTAGAACACAAAGCTGTCAACGTCAAGGCACCTCCTGTAGGCCTCTATATCTTTGGACGTATAGGCTATCTCAAGGTTTTTCACCACGTACTCCGGCTTTACGGGGTCGTAGTACTCAGCACCTTTCTCCTCAACCTCGGGTAAGAACACGTTTTTGCACGCCCCGAGAAGGGGGAGGAGGATCACTCCGGTATAACGGATACGTACTTCCTCCCTTTCCTCTCGTGGAACTTTACCACACCGTCAACCGTAGCGTAAATGGTAAAATCGGAACCCATGGCCACGCCCCAACCGGGGTGGATGCGGGTCCCCCTCTGCCTAACGATTATCTGACCCTTCTGCACGAGTTGACCCCCGTACTTTTTCACACCGAGGTATTTGGGGTTGCTGTCCCTTCCGTTCTTTGTGCTTCCTCCTGCTTTCTTGCTCGCCATAGGTGGATATTTTAAAGCGGACTTGTCGGCGTCGCATCGGCTTTATAATACCGTCCCGTTGGGGCGTGGTGTAATCGGTAGCACGCCAGACTTTGGATCTGGTAGTGGAGGTTCGAGTCCTCCCGCCCCAGTTGGACGTCAAGAGGATTGCGAGGCTCGCCCGTTTGGATGTGAGGGAGGGGATGGAGGAGGACTTCAGGGCCATACTTGAGATGATCTCCGCCCTTCAGGAGGTGGAGGAGGAAGTGCAACCCCTTTACTCCGTCGGTAGGGAACACACACGCCTTAGGGAGGACGAGGAGGGTGAAACCTTCGGAGAGCTCTATGAAATGGCACCGGAGAGGGAGGGTAGGTTTGTGAAGTTCCTGTCGCCAATAGGGAGGAAGACGTAAATGCAGAGGTTGTTGGCCGCGGCCTGTTATATACCCTTTCTGTTCATCGTCGTCCTGTTCCTGTCCAGAAACCCCTTTGTCGTGTTTCACATAAGGCAGGGGTTTGTCCTCTCCTTCCTCTGGTTGGTGTGGCTTTTCGTCTGGAGGTTTTTGCCCGTAATAGGCTGGGCGCTGTTGGCCCCCGTAGGTCTGATAGCCCTGACCTATCTCAGCCTGTACGGTTTTACCAGATCACTGATGGGACTGATAGAACCCCTACCCGTCATAGGCACATGGCCGGACCGTTTCAGGTTGTGAACGACGCGGGGTTTTCAGGGCTATAATCACCTTCCCTTGATCAAACTGGTTGACCTGAGGAAGGAGTTCGGTAGGAACACCGTTCTGAACGGTATAACCCTTACGGTGGAGACGGGTGAGACCGTCGTGATCCTGGGCAGGAGCGGTGTGGGAAAATCCGTCCTGTTGAAGTGCATAGTCGGTCTGATAAAGCCGACGTCCGGTGAGATATGGGTCGGTGGGATCAGGGTGGACAAGGCGGACACCCGCACGCTTAACGGACTGCGGAAGAGGTTTGGGTATGTCTTTCAAGGCGCCGCCCTGTTTGACTGGATGACCGTCCTTGAGAACGTGATGCTCCCTCTGGTGGAGGCGGGGGTTTCCAGAAAGGAGGCTGAGGAGAAGGCCATGAAGGCCCTGGAAAGCGTACAGCTCAAGGACGCCTACGGGAAATACCCGGCGGAGCTTTCGGGTGGTATGAGAAAGCGGGCCGGAATAGCGAGGGCCATAGTTGCCGAGCCGGACTACCTGTTCTACGATGAACCCACAAGTGGTCTTGATCCCAAGACGTCCCGCATGATATACGATCTGATGAAGGACCTGGACGAGCATCTGGACGCAACAACACTCATAATCTCCCACGATATTGTTCTGGCAGAGCTGTTCGGGAAGCGTGTGGTCTTCCTTGAGGACGGAAAGGTGGCGTACGATGGTCCCATAGAAATGGCCCACACATCCGAAGAGTTTTCAGACTTTCTCGGCCTGAATCTCAAAAGGTGAGGAGGTACCACAGCACGTCATCATCCTTCCACGGTGGAGAGGGTCTCTCCCCACCCCATACGCTTGTATCCCCCACTATGAACACCCTCTCATCGCACTTGGATATGGCGAAGACCTTTATGTTCTGTTCTCTGTTTACCGGACTACCGTTCACGGGACACACCTGAACGGCCACAAAGCCGTTACCGTAAAGCGTGGACAGGTCAAAAACCGTGCCGTTCCTCTTAACAAATCCCATCTCGTCCTTCTGGTGCATGGACGTGAAGGCGTATACCCTGACTATGTAATAGTCCGCCTTTCCCTTCCACTTCACCTTTACGCTATCCCATGTGTTGAAATCCGCGGAGGGATGGGTTATCCTGACGGGTGGTGGCATACGCATCTCCTTCACCTTTTCATGAACCTTTATCCTGACCCTACCCAAATCCCCTTTAAATTTGGCCTCAAGGACACCCACGTCTTCCGGGTTGACCACGTAGGTGCCCCTTTCGCTCAACACACCGAAATGAACGGTCTTTTTGAACTTGAAGTCCCTTTCACCGTAATCCGTCAGGACGGAAACCTTCACGTATTTAAAAGCCGAATCGGGCGTTATGGCCGAAAGCCCCCTTCCATCGTAAGAGATCACAACCACCAACCTGTCAAACGGGTATCTCTGGACCTTCAAAAAGGGCAGGGAACAGCCCGTAAAGAGGAGGCTAAGGATACATATAAACCGCATCTCTCAACCTCCGCGTCGCATCCTCCGGATCCTCGGCCAGAAGCACAGCGCTTACCACCGCAACTCCGTAAACCCCCATCTCCCTCATCTCCATCGCCCTCTCCACGTCTATCCCTCCTATTACGTAAAAGGGTATTTTAAGTTTGAGAGATGCCTCTTTCAGGACATCCTTTGATACGTTTTCCTTATCGGGTTTTGTGGGTGAAGGGTAGGGTGATGAGAAGGCGACGTAATCCGCACCTTTATCCTGCATCTCCAGTGCGGTCTCAAGGGAAGAGTAGCAGGATACCCCCACTATCTTATCCCCCACAGTCTCCCTCGCCCTTTCATAAGGGGAGTCGTCCGCCCCAACATGCACACCGTCGTAAAGCCTTCCGAGGTGAGGCAGGTCGTTTATTATGAGCGGTACACCGCTTTCACGCGTAATGGCGTAAACCTCATCGGCAACCGCCTTTATGTCCTCAGGGTCCCACCCCTTACACCTGATCTGTAGGACGTCCGCTCCCCCCCTCACGACCTTTTCGGCCACACGGGGGAAATCCCCCCTGGCGAGGTAGGTTGAGTCCAGTATGACGTAAAGCCTTCCGAGTTTCACCTGTCTTTCCTGCTCCAGTCGTAAGGTATATCCCCGTGGGCGGGTCTCCTGAGCTCGTCGGGGTTTTCGTGATCGTAGGGGCGGGTTATGACGTTTATGACTATGGCCTCATGCTCACCGACGTTTTTAAAGCCGTGCCACACCAAGGGGGGTATCTTCACGAGTATCGGGTTGTGTACGCCGACGTAGAACTCGTTGACCTCTCCCCTTGTCGGACTGCCGTCCCGGTCGTCGTACAGGACGAGTTTTATCATCCCGTGTACGCACGTTATAAAGTCCGTCTGAAACCTGTGGGCGTGCCAGGCCTTTACAACACCCGGATAGGCTGTGGTAAAGTACACCTGACCGAAGCCTTCATATATTTCGTCGTCCACCCGCAGTATCTCGGCCAACCTCCCCCTATCGTCCGGTATTACCTTCAGTCGTTTTACCCTTACCCCTTCTATCATTTTCCCTCCTGAGCATCCAAATCCAACCGAGGAACCCCACCACCATGGTGGAGAGGAACGTTCCTATAACGTGCACGTCCTTATATCCGAACGCACCTATGAGACTGCCGGCGGCCGCGGAAAGACCCAGAAGTACCCACAGCCTAATCCTCTCGGGAAAGATGGCGTAAAGCAGCATGGAGAGGACGAAGATCCCGGCGAGGGCCACCTTTACCGTACTCATCTCCTTTTAACCCCCTTGATGTAAGACACACCCACGAGAAGGAATACTAAAGCAAAACCGGTGAGGTACGCAAGTAGTGAAAGGTCCTCAAGGGGACTCCTGTACCTGAAGACAGCCCTGTTTTTACCGCTTGGAACGTCAACCGCCATGAACGTCCCCTTGTACCTGTGGGGGCGCACCTCTTTTCCGGCTAAGTAAACCCTCCAGTGGGGATACCAGTTTTCAAGAAGGACGAGTTGGCAACTCCCATCCGCCACGAACTCCACCTCGTACTCTCCGTTGACGTAATCGTACCTCAGGATCTCAACCTCCCTCAAACCGTCCCCACATATGAGGTGAAACCTCGGTAGGGCGTCGGAATTTTTCAGTATGGAGAACCTACCGTCGTTGTAAACCTCCGTGTACTTCTGTAGGTAGCGGGAGAAACCCTTTAACGTCGGATCCCCCTGTCTCTCCGCCTGAACGGGTAGGGCCTCCTTTATGCCGGCGGGGGCTATCAGGAAGAGTGTGTTCAGGCTGTCCAGAATTTCAAAGTTTTGGGTTATCCTCTTACACGCGAAGGGATTGAACATGAAGGATTCGCATCCGAGGTACTCCTGATAGGACCTCATCTGCTGTCCGTGATGCCCTCCCACGAACTGAACTCCAAAAATTGCGAGGTAGTTGTCATCCGGCTTGTAGGCTATATCTAAGACCCTGTAAACGCCCTTGTTCTTCAGGAAAAAGGACGCTATCCCGTCCGGCGAGTACCTCTCGCTCTCCCTTATGACCTGAAGGAATTTGCTCTTTAAAAGGAAGTTTTCGGCGTATCCGACGAGGGCAACCGATAAGGCGAGCGTAAAGGTCTTCACGTTCCTGTTCTTCAAGAGCGCCAAAACGAGCGCCCATACTCCAAGGGTCCTGAGGAGGGCGAACATACGGTCCCCTGACGTCTGTTTGAACACGATCGCGGCCTGGGGGTTCTGCGCGAGGGGGCCGGATTTGAGGGAGAGGGAGAATCCGAGAAGGAGGACTATCAGGGCAAAGATCACACCTCCGAGGAGAATTCTGGGGGATATTTCCCGAAGTTTATCAAGGTTTTTCAAAGATATACCCGCAAAGGCGAGGGCTACGAAGCCGAAGGGTATGGCAGCCATGGACTGCGCCCTGAAGAGCTTTATCCCGGGCACCACGCTGTACAGCAGACCGAAGAAGGGGTTTACCTTTGCGCTCATGAGGATGAGGAGCAGGACGGCGGATATTACCAGCGCCCACCACCTCCAGTTCCTCTCACCTATCAAAACTCCGGCTATCCCCAAAAAGACCAACACCCCCCCTACGTACTCCGTGTTTATCTTAAAGGCGTTTGAACCCCAGTAGGTCTCAAAGGCTCCGGAGTAAAGGCCGAAGAAGACGGAAACCAGATCCGCCCAGTCAAGGGACCAGGACTTTGAGAAGGCTATACCCTTTTCTGCCCCCCTTATGGAAAAGCCCGTCATGTACTCGTATTGGGGAAAGAGAAATGGCGCGCCTATCATCAGGGCTACGGCTATGGCGACAAGGGCAAAGGCGAGGATCTTCGCCACATGGATGTAGTTCTTCCCCCTCAACTCATAAGCCACCCTTGAGAGGGTATAAACAACGGCTATGAGGGCGATGTAATAGGTGAGCTGGGCGTGGGTGGCGAGGACGATAAGACCTGCGAAAAGCCCCACCAAAACGGCGTGTTTGAACTTTCCGTCAAGGGCGTTTTCAAGGGACCAGAAGAGGGCGGGTATGTAGTTGGCTATTACCATCTTGGCTATGTGGCCGCTGAATACCATGCTCGCCCAAAAAAGGCCCGAGGCGTACAGGATTGAGAGGGCGGCGGACCAGTTCTGCTCAACCCCCACTTTCTTGAGGTACAGGTAGGAAAACACAAAGCCGAGAAGGGCGTGTATGGGAAGAGTTAGAGAGGCGGCGTGTCCCGGACTCGTTATCATGCGCAGCAGTTGGTTTATGGGGTAAAAGCTGTCGGCGTGGGGGGCGCCCCAGAAGGGGAGGCCTCCGAAAACGAAAGGCTCCCACTTCGGTGGTGGAAATTTGGCGGATGCGAGTTTCCAGAAAGGGTAGGATGAGGTCATGAAGTCCGTCATCACGAACATCCTGTCGGGAAGCCATCCGGGAAAGAAAAAGAGGAGAACGAGCAGGGCGCTCAAAAAAAACCACTTCCAGAAGCTCCGCATGGATGTTATTCTACCGTGGATTTAGAAAGGGGGGCGTAAAGCCCCCCGTCTCATAAAAGCGAGCGGGTTATCTTACGAGGAACTTGCCGGTGCGCGTGCCGTACCTGTAGAAGTACACACCCCTGCTCAGTTTGCCCACTTCTACGGCTTTGGCCCCTTTCTGTACGCTCAGGGCCTTTACGAGCCTTCCGGAGGACTCGTACACGCGGAGGACGCCGCCCTCCAGGGCGCGGGAGAACACGAGTTTGCCGTTCTCGTACCTCACGTAGAGTTCCGAAGCGGCGGGTGTCAGAGGCACGTACTCAAGCGCGCCCGTCGTCTGGTCCTCAAGGATCAGGCCCACCATGGGATGTCTGCTCGGACCGTAGTCCTCTATCCTCTTGAGACCTTCGGCGGGATCAAGGACCCAGCACGCGCTCCTCTTGCATTCCACAGTGGCGAGGCTCAAGGGGTTGGAGGACTTGTTCAGGTTTCTGAACTTGACGAAGACGTGGAACTTTCCGAGACTCCTCGGGGTAAGGGGAGATCTCCTGAAGGTGGTGTCAAACCCAACTCCGATGACCTCCTGCTCAGCCGCCAGCGCGAACTCACCCTTTGCTATGGGAATGCCAATATCCGGAGCTTCACCGGTATCGGGATATATGGTATCGGGATATATGGCCACCATTCCGGTGTCTATGCGGCTGCTGTCCACGCTCCTCCTGAACCACACGCCGACTATACGGTTGTCCCTGAGCTCTTCCGGTATATCGGACGTATCAACCGCCACGCCGAAACCGGCGCTGTCAACCCTCTGTCCAGGCCAGAACCAGACGTTATGATCAACAAGATAATGAGGCCATTTGTCGTATATCCAGACGGTATCCACCTCCCACTGGCCCGTTTTTGGATTGTACCAGATCATTATTTTGGCTATCCAACCCTTTATGTATTCTCTGAACGTGTAAGGTGTGGTATCACAGCACATGTCTGAGAAGAACCGGAAGGTGTTTTCGCCGTACAGCAACTCAACGTCGTTGAAGACCAGCGGCATACATGTGCCGAAGGGAGGGGGATAAAAGCTGACCATCTCGTATCCCCAGCCTCCGTTCACCTCAAGGACGGGGAAGATGAGGGAGGAGGTGTCGCAGTCCGGGTCAAAGTTGCACACCCACAGGAGTACATCCGCCGTTGCCTGGGGTGGTGCCTGCCAGGGCGGATAGACGTGGATGTCGTAAACACGATGGGTTTCAACGTGGAGATCGCAACAACCCACCGTATCCGGAGGTGGATATATGGTGTCCTCCCTACACGTCGTATCAACGGCGAGGATGACGTTATCCACAAGGGCGCCGGCCACTTCATAGGCCGTATCCCTTCCAGAGACGTACGTGAATTTAAGTCGGAGGTTGGTTATGGGGTTGATGTTCAGAAGGCTTATGCTGCCCTGATAGCTACCGGAGATGTGCCACGGGTTCATACCGGTGTGGTTTAGGAATACGAGGTTGACGGTCTGGGTGTTCTGGAAGGCGTCCTGGTATTCAAGGTCCACGATCAGGTCTCCGTGGGATACGGCGTAATCAAACTCAAAGAGGACGCATATGCTGTCCGGCGGTCGGGCCACGGCGGTATCGCCGTAAGGGTTCTGAACCCAGGGCGTGTAGGCGTAATCGTGCCTGGAGGGGGGTACAGGGTAGAAGTAATCGGTGCAGAAGACGTTGGTGGCGTAGGCCAGTCCCAGGCAGGGATAGGGGTTGAAGGCGGGATCCTTCACCATCCACGTTGAGTTGTTGTTGTCCAGCTCGCCGACCGTCCATCCGAAAGGCACACTCCCCGGAGCTGTGGTGTTGAAATCCTCCTGAAGCAGGACTACGGACATAAGCCCGCAGTCAAGCTCTCCACCTACGGCGCTGTTGAAGGTGCATGTTGATGCTACTATCCACATCATACCGACGGAATTTTAAAGGTCCGGGAAGGATTTTTCAAATGTCCCCTATCGCACCAAGACCAGCAATCCCCTCAGGTACTCGGCATCGGGAAAGTAGACGGGAATAGGGTGGTCGGGGGACTGGTGTAGTCTGTACAAAACCTTCACCTCCCTCATGAGCCGCTTGGCCACGCGTGTCAACTCCCCTTCCAAAAGGTCAAAGCCCATGTGCCGGGAACATGAGAAAACGGCCAGTAGACCTCCTTTTTCCAGGAGTCTCAACGCCCTATCAAAGAGGGTGAAGTATCCCCTTCTCGCACCGGAGACGTTTCTGCTCTTGGCAAAGGCCGGTGGGTCAAGTATTATTCCGTCAAATCTCTCGTGGGCCAGGATAAACCTGTCCAACATTTCAAAGACGTTGTCCGGGAAGGTTTCAACCCTTTTAGCACCGAAACCGTTATCGGAAAGGTTCTTCCTCAGGATGTCCAACGCTTCCCTGTCCTCGTCTATTGCGATCACCTTTTTTACGCCGTATTTCAAAAGGTGTAGCGTAAAACCTCCCGTGTAGGAGAAGGCGTCCAGCACCTTTTCCCTACCCCCCATCACCCTACCCACCAACTCCCAGTTCAACCTTTGATCAAGGTAAAGCCCGGTTTTCTGCCCGCCTATCGGAACCCTGAACGAGAGGTTGTTGATCTCAACCGAGACCTCGTGTACCTCCTCCTGATAAAAATGCCATCCCTCGTAAGGTTCAAGTCCCTCCTGCCTCCGAGCGTAGGAGTCGCTCTTCTCGTAAAGCCATCTGTAGCCCGCCATTCTAAAACCCTCAACTATCTCCCTGCGGAGTTTATCCGCACCGTAGGAGGAGATCTGAATGACCGCCCCGTCCCCGTAGACGTCGGCTATTATTCCGGGCATGTTGTCGGCCTCCGCGAAGAAGAGCCTGTAGGCGTTTTTGAATCCGAGGATTGACTCCCTCTCCTCCCGCGCCGTTTCTATCCGAGAGAACACAAGGCCCGCCGTGAAGTCTTCCTTTTCCCTACTGTAGAAGCGTAGGGCCAGTTTCCCATCCGGGTTGTAAAAAGCGCTTCCGAAAAACTTCCCCTTCACATAAACGGCCGCCTCAAACCCCTCACCTATCACCCCCTTTATCCGGTCCTTGAATATCCAAGGATGGAGACCGTAGTCGGAAGGTTTTCCCTTCAGGTTGACCCTGACGCGCGGCATGAAGGTATTCTACCCTTAGAATATTCAAACATGAGGGCTTTGGTTCTGGGTGGAGGTGGTGCAAAGGGGATGGCACACATAGGTGTTTTAAAGGCGCTGGAGGAGGAGGGCTGGAGGTTTGATATGGTTGTGGGTTGCAGCATAGGTGCGATAGTAGGAGGTCTGTACGCCCTTGGGTATTCAACGAATCTAATAGAGCGTATAGCAAGGGAGATAGCGGCCGATCCCACGAAGGAGTTCCTTGCCCCCTCTTTTACGTTAACGGAGATTTTGGATTCCGAAAAGTTTGAGAGGTTTTTAAGGAGATATGTCGGAGACTTCAAAATAGAGGAGATGCCGATCAAGTTCGCCGCAAACGCTTACGATATATCAACGCACAGGGAGGTGGTGGTTAGGGGAGGGAGTTTGCTCGCAGCTATGAGGGTTTCGGCCAGTTTGCCCGGAATATTTGAGGCTTTGAACTTTAAAACCACAGGCATGACGTTGGTAGACGGTGGTGTTGTGAACCCTGTGCCTGTGAAGGTGGCAAGGGAACTCGGTGCGGAGGAGGTAATAGCCGTTAACGTGCTGGACAGATTTCCCAAAGGTGAGAGTTTTGTGAGGCTCCCCCATTTCCGGAGGAGGAAAACCCTTGTCTCTCAAGTGGCCAGGTTCTTTGCCATAAGGAGGAAAAACCCTTTGAAGGTGCTTTCCGAGTCCTTTATAGCCTACCAAGGTGCTCTCGTCGGCGCTATACTTGAGGCCCATCCACCTGACGTTTTGATAGAACCGGATACATCGGGTGTTGGTATTCTGGATTTCACACTTGAGAACTATGAAAAACTGCTGAAAGCGGGGTACAGAGCTGCTAAGGAGGTTCTTCACCGGCAGTCCGCGGACACATAACTGAGTTTCAGCCTTAAAATAGCGGCAGTAATGGTACTACTTACATTAGTATCGGTTGACTCTCTGAGGGTGAGTAAGGTAGGCGAGTTGCACTGGGGCGAGAGGACAGACG
>JALWZG010000092.1 GCA_027002825.1 Caldifarciminota bacterium | reverse complement strand
GCCCTCCCCCTCTCCTCAAACCCACCGCGGAAGACCTTTCTCCCCCTCCCCTCAAGCAGGACCACCGTTGAGGACTGATAAAGCACGGCAAAGGCCTCTATTTCCTTCCTGTGCCACCTCAGAGGCCTCTTCAAATGGACGGCGACGCCTGAGGCGTAAAAGCTGCTCTTGACCCTTTTACCATCGTAGGCCTTACCCATGACCTCCAACCCTTCCCCCTCCTCCAACCCAAACCTTTCCCAGATCTTCTCCAAGGGGTCGCTTATCTCCGCACCGTCCATGTAAACCGATGAGGAGTTCAGGTTGAAGGTAACCCTGCGCGGGGCAACCCTTATCACCTCGTTGAGAAACCCCTCAAAGGAAAGCCTCATCCAGATTTAACAGGATTACATCCTCTCCGTCCACTATTGCGAGCAAGAAGGAGACCTCCGCATCCTCAAGGCCGTTTTCGGAGACAAAGGCCTCCGCCGTCCTCCACATCCTTTCAACCTTTCCTCGGTCAAGCCTTTCCAACGCACTGAAATCCTCGTTTTCCGTCTTAACCTCCACGAAGAAGAGCTTGTCCCCCCTCTTCGCCACAACGTCTATCTCCCCTGAGAGCTTCCTGTAGTTCCTCGCCACTATGTCAAAACCCCTTTCCCCCAAAAACTCACACACCCTCTCCTCCGAAGCTCTACCCTTTCTCACGTACGGTCTTCAAGCGTGCGGCACGCCCCACCTTATCACGCAGGTAGTAGAGCTTGGCCTTTCTGACCTTTGCCCTGCTCACCCTTTCCAACCTTTCCAAGTAGGGGGAGTGGAGGGGGAAGATCCTCTCAACGGGTATACCGTGGCTGATCTTCCGGACTATTACCCTCCTGTTCAAACCCTTCCCCTGAAGGCCCAACACGACGCCTTCAAACACCTGCGTGCGGGTTTTGACCTCAACGGCTCCCGTCTTGTTGTCCCTCTTGAACTCAACTATCCTCCAGTGAACCCGAACGGTGTCCCCGGGCTTTATTTCCGGGAGGTCCCTCCTGAAATGCTCACTCTCCACCTTCCTGATAATCTCGTCCATAAGTGGCTATTGTAAGGGCGTGAGATTACCACTTGGGCAAGGGTACAAAGGGGTAATCGCTTGTGGTGTACACGTAGGTCCTACCCCTCGCTTCAACCTCAACCTCCCCTTCCACGTCGGGTGGAAGGTAACCCATGGCCACTATGCCCTCTACGTGTGGCGAGAAAACCGCCGTCGTTATGTACCCCACCCTCTCGCCTCCTACCGCTATGGGGGCACCCTTGGAGGGCGTAAGACCCCTACCCCTCCTCACCAGTCCCCTCCTGATCCGTGTTGTGGTCATCTCCATCAGGGCCTCCTTACCCACGAACTCCCCCTTTTCCATCTTTACGAACCACTTCAGGTTGGCCGAGAAGGGGTCCGTATCCTCATCTATATCCTTCCCGTAGAGGGGATACCCGGCCTCAGCCCGCAGTATGTCCCTCGCCCCCAAACCGGCCCACCTCACGTCCTCCCCCTTCAGGATTTCCCTTGAAATTTCCAAGATCTTTTCACCATCTCCGTATATTTCAACCCCTTTCTCCCCCGTGTAGCCCGTCGTGGTTATTATCAGCTCGTCCCAGAGGAAAAGCCTGTTCCTCCCGGCATTTTCCAGCTCGCCTATACCGCTCAGGGATGCCATCACCTCTAAAGCCTTTGGCCCCTGCAAGGCGACCTGGGCGGTTTTGTCCGTTATGTCCTGTAGGATGACGGAAAACCCCTCCCTCCTACGGTTGAGGACGTTCCAGTCCTTCTCCCTGTTGGCCGCGTTCAGAACCACGAGGTACTCCCCTTCGCGAAGGAGATAGACGTAGGCGTCGTCGTGTATACCCCCCCTTTCGTTCAGGAGGAGTGTGTACTGGGCCTTCCGCTTACCCCTCAACCTCCTGACATCGTTTGAGAAGGAGTAGTTAAGGAAATCCTCGGCATCCGCACCCGATACGAGGAAGCGGGCCATGTGGGATACGTCAAACAGCGAGGCGTTTCTCCTCGTCCACAGCGTCTCCTCTATTATGCTCCCGTAGTGAAGGGGCATCTCATAACCCGCAAACCGTGTGAACTTTGCCCCGTACTCCACGTGCAGAGCGTAAAGGGGTGTCCTCTTCACACCTCCATTCTAAGGAGGACGATCAGACGAACATGACGTGGGGGTTCAAAATCCCTTTCGGGTCAAAGTATCGCTTCAGTCCCTTTAAAATCCCGTAGACGAAGGGGGGCAACTCCCTCCTCATCAGCTCCTTTTTCAGCGTACCTATGCCGTGTTCCCCCGCACACGTCCCTCCCAGTTCCCAAACCTTCTCAACCACAAGATTTACCGCCCTCTCCACGTCCCCTTCCCGTCCCTCTTCGTAAAGGACGTTTACGTGTATGTTTCCATCGCCGGCGTGTCCGAAGCTGGCTATTTTCAAACCCGTCTTCCTCTCAACCTCCTCCGTGTAGGAGAGCAGTTCGGGAATCCTGCTGCGTGGGACTACCACATCCTCATGCCTTATCTTATAACCCAGGGATTCAAGGGAGGGTAAAACCCTCCTGCGGGCCTCCCACAGTCTCCTGCGCGTGCTTTCGTCCTCCGCTCCGAGAAGGTCTATAACACCGTTTTTCTGGGATATATCGTAGGTCAGCGAGACCTGTTCCTCAAACTCAGGGCCGAAACCATCGTACTCCACGAGGAGGAAGCTCCCGGTGCCCTTCGGGAGAAAAGGGGCTATCCTATCCCCTACCGCTTGGAGGCATTTGTGATCCACCAGTTCAAGGGCCGACGGCAACAGTCCCCTCCTCACCATCTCCGACACCGTCCTACTCGCGGACACCTCGTCGGGAAAGGAGGCGAGAAGGGTTATGCGCTTTGGAGGTTTGGGGAGCAACCTCAGTGAGATCTCGGTTATAACCCCCAAGGTCCCTTCGCTACCCGTGAAGAGCGAGGGTAGGTCGTATCCGACCACCCACTTTTTCGTCCGCTTGCCCACCCTCATCCTCTCCCCTCCCGCCGTTACCACCTCCAGTTCAAGGACGTAGTGCTTTGTGGTGCCGTATTTCAACGCCCTGGGACCT
This sequence comes from Caldifarciminota bacterium, assembly GCA_027002825.1. Classification (GTDB taxonomy): domain Bacteria; phylum Hydrothermota; class Hydrothermia; order LBFQ01; family LBFQ01; genus JAADCS01. The sequence continues at coordinate 9,419 of JALWZG010000092.1, read as the reverse complement.
CCGGCGTTTTCCGCGACGTTCCCTCCAAGGGTGCAGGTATCAAGACTGGCGGGGTCGGGTGGATAGAAAAGGTTCTCACCCTCAACGGCTTCGTGTAGGCGGGAGGTTATGACACCGGGTTCCACGACCGCGAGGAGGTTGTCGGCGTCTATCTCCTTTATCCTGTTCATACGGTCAAATACGATCACGACACCCCCTTCACGGGGAACCGCCCCTCCGCTGAGGGATGTACCCGAACCGCGAGGCGTTGTGGGTATACCGCTCTCGTTCAGGATCCTAAGGGCCTTCACCACGTCCTCAGGGCCCTCGGGATGGATCACGACCTCGGGTACGACGGCGGGCGCATCGGAGGAATCCCTGCTGTAGAGGGAGCGATGTTCGTAATCGTCCCTAACCTTCTCCTCTCCCAAGTCTTTTTTGAGCCGGGAAATCCAGCGCACCTGTGTATTTTAAAATCGCTACTCCCTCCAGATGGAGGTCCGCATCTTCAACCCGCCCTTTAATCCGAAGATCCCGTAAACACCGACATCCTCTGTGATTTCTATGTACGATGGCATAGCCCTGACAGACCTGACGGATGTGGGGGATAGGGAGTAGAGGAAGGGGACAAGGTCTACGTTCTCAACCTTCATCACGAGCATGAGTCTCCCCTCCTCCACGGGTACGATCTCAACCCTGTTCTGCTTTACCTTCTCGTAAAAGACACCCAGAAGGGGGGGCAGTTTCGCCCTGCTCCCCAGAACAACGATGTTGAACCCCCTTTCCTTGAGAACATCCTCCGTTAAGAGGGTGTCCGGGAGGACGGGTGCGTGGCCGTTGGCGTAAGACCACCAGGAGTTCGCGTAATACACGGCGAGGTCTTGGGTCCAATCCTCCGATGTGGAGTACACGATGACAAAAGGCTTCATAAAGGCGTCCCTGAAGAGGACGGGTCTCCTGTAGGCGTATCTGTTCAGGTTTTTCCACCTGCGGAACTTCACCAGAACACCACCTCCATACCTCAAGGTGTCCCCGTCAATTATGACCTTACCCCTGAAATCCTTTATGGCGAGGGATTTAACGTTTTCGGTCTTGAGGACAAGCGTACGCCCCCTCTTCTCGTATACAAAGCCCGCCCTGTAAAACGGACGTTCAACCTCAAGTATCCTCACGCCGAAGGCCGAATCGCTCACGGATAGGTCGTAGGTGTAGAACCACCTCTTCTCCGCCCTGACCTTCAAGCGGTAGGCGTACCTCCACATCTCCCCATCGTCCAGAGAACCGTCCCACCAGTGTCCCTTCTCCGCCCTCCATACCAACCTGTGCACGACCCCAAATCTCGTTAGGAGGTCCGCCGCAAGGAGGGCGTGAAACGGCGGAACGTTCCTGTCCTTCCCACCCTGAAGTACGACGACGGGGAGGTTCCTCAGGTTGATGAAGAGCTGGGTTGTCCTGCTCTGCTGGTACAACCTCTCCTGGAGCTCAACAAAAGGCGTCTTTCCGAACAGCCTGTACCTCTGCATGTGGGTTGGAACGTAAAGGTCTATTGAGAGCCAAGCCGCCGCCGGCATACACGCCCTCCATAAGGACGGGTATGAGGTGCAGAGATGCCAAACACCGTGTCCTCCCATGGACGTTCCCATGAGGAAGATTCCCCGTTCGTCTATCCTGAAGGTCCGTCGCACCTCCCTTAGGGCCTCAAGGGCGTCAACCCTACCCCAGTCCTCCCAGTCAAACCCCCACCTCCTCCTGTTCGTGGGACAGACCACTATTTCCCTCTCCCTGTGTTCGTGAGCCTTGCACCTGTTTTCGGCCTTTACGGCCGCACCGTGCAGGCTGAGGACGAGTCCGTATCTCCTGCGTGGGTTGAAACCCCTCGGAAATTTCAAGGCGTAGTACTGGACGGAGGAATCCACTTCGGATAAGAACGTCCGCCTTACGTAATCCGCCGAGTGGGTTTTCACCGCCAACTTTAGCCTGTGGGGTTTTCCGTTTATGTAAACGGAGACCTGTGTGCTTCCCACCCTTGCCGGAGCCTTGAGACTTATCCTGACGGGAACTTTCAGAAAGGTCAGGGGGGGCAACCTGTAATCGCGTCCGTTCACGTTCACGGATACCGTTTTGAGCGTGGGGTTTGCCAGGGTTATACCCACGTATCCCCTGTAAAGTTCACCCTTTATCAGATCCGGGAGTGTCAGGTCCTCCTCGTATACGAAGGGGGTGTCGGGCGCCTTTCTGAACGTGAGTTCAAAAGGCCTTACCCCCCCAAGTCCACCCACTCTGAACTCCAACGTGTCCCCATCCCTCAGATAGGCCAAACCTTCCCTATCCCCGTAATAGTTTAGGGCAAACCTCCTGTTTCCGACCTTCAGGCTACCAACCCACTTACCCCTCACGAGGTAAACACCTGAGGTCTCCAACCTAACCCTCGCCTTTACGTAAAACAGGATGTTTAAACCGGCGAGACCGTGTTCATCTCCGGCGGCCTTCAGGAGGGAGGTGTCAAGGGGAAAGACGTACCTACCCTCGGAGTCGGGTGGCAACACCCTCCACCTGAGTTCCTCGGCCGAAAGTGGGGACCTGTAGCGTTCGAGGGGAGGGTATGTGTAGTCCACAAAACCCTCCCTAACACCCGCCAAAAAAGGTCCCAAAATTAGCAACGTGTCGATCATACCTTTGCCCCCTCAAGTGTCGCCACCACAAAGGATATGCCACGGTCCGGGTATATCTTCAACAGCCTTGAGTGAAGGGGCTCACCCCTTCCGAAGAATCCCCTCCCAGAGGTGTACATGAGGGGCAGGACTACCACGTCGGGATCCTCCGCGTCTATGCTTTTTACGAGGGCGTCCTCCGGTATTCCGAAGAGTATTCGGCTCTCCACATCTATCCCCGACTCTTTGGCATCCTCCATCAGGTGTTTCAGGCTGTCCTCTATGCTCTCCTCGTACTCAACAAACCCGGTGTCCAACTCGTCTACGGGGTTTATAGACGCGATTATTATCAGCTTTGCTCCGGTTATACCGGACAGGTAGGTTGCCACCCGGACCGCCCTCCTACCTATGGGCGAACCGTCAAAGTATGCAAGGATCTTCCCAAACACTACAGGTTCTCTATCAGGGCTTCGGTGTAGTCAGTTGTGGAGAGAGGGGCAACGCCCAGGTGGCGGGCCAGGTCGTAGGTCACCTTCCTCTGCGATATGGTCCTACCGACAGCCCCGTCTATCAGGTCCGCCGCCTCCTTCCAACCCATGTACTCAAGCATCAGCTTGGCCGCGAGTATGCCCGCTGTGGGGTTTATGACGTTTTTACCGGCGTACTTCGGCGCGGACCCGTGGACAGGCTCAAAAAGGGCTATACCGTCTCCCACGTTTGCGCCCGGCGCCATTCCCAAACCGCCGACAAGGGCGGCAAGGGCGTCGGATATGTAATCCCCGTTCAGGTTTGTCGTGGCTATGACCCCGTACTCGTCCGGTCTGGTAAGTATCTGCTGGAACATGTTGTCCGCTATGCGGTCGTTGACCAACACCTTTCCCTCCGTTTCCTCCCCTTCCCCTTCAAACACGACCCTATCCGGAAACTCCTCCTTAAGCACCTCGTATCCCCAGTCCCTAAAAGCCCCCTCCGTGTATTTCATGATGTTTCCCTTGTGCATCAGGGTCAGGACCTTGTACCCGTTTTCTATGGCGTACTCCATCGCCCTTCTGACGAGACGCTGACTCCTCCTCTTTGATATGGGTTTAACGCCGATACCGGCATCCTCGGGGACGTTTGCCCCCATCTCCTCGTTCAGGAAGCGGCGCACCTTTTCGCACTCCTGCGTCCCCATCTTCCACTCTATACCGGCGTACACGTCCTCGGTGTTCTCACGGAATACGACCATGTTGACCTTCTCAGGATACCTGAGGGGTGAAGGAACACCGGGGTAGTACTTGGCGGGCCTGACGTTGGCGTAGAGGTCCAAGAGTTGGCGGAGTGCCACGTTCAAACTCCTATAACCACCTCCCACCGGTGTGGTGAGCGGCCCCTTTATGGCCACCCTGTACTCCCTTATGGCATCAACGGTCTCCTTCGGTAGCGGCTCGCCCACTTCCTTCAACGCCTTCTCACCCGCGAGCAGCTCCTTCCAGATGATCCTCCGCCTGCCGGAGTAGGCCTTTTCCACCGCGGCGTCCACGACACTCCTCACGCTGCGCATGATCTCCGGTCCCGTCCCATCCCCTTCTATAAAAGGCACAGTCGGGTTGTCGGGCACCACGAGCTTGCCGTTTACAAATCTTATCTTCCCCCCTTTCATGGCGAGAAGGCATTTTAAAGCCGGCCACGTTTCACCCTTATAATGTGAAGACCTTTGATGAAGGCCATCGTGGTTCACGGCGGAGCGGGCAGGTGGTCCGGCGAGAAGTTGAAGAAGGCGACGGCCGTTTTAAGGGAGGCCGCCCTGGTGGGATTTGAAAGGTTGGAGAGGGGGGACGTCATAGGTGCGGTTGAAGAGGCCGTGAAAGTCCTTGAGGATTCCCCCTACTTCAACGCCGGAAAGGGGAGCGTTCTGAGTATAGATGGCACTCTGGAGATGGACGCCTGTATAGTTGCGGACATCCCCCGTAAAATCGGCGCGGTGATAGGGGTCAGGCGTGTCAGGAACCCCATATCCCTTGCGAGGGTTGTGGCGGAGAAGACCTCCCATCACATCATGTACGGTGAGGGGGCGGAGAGGTTGGCCGGGATCTTCGGATTGCCGGAAGGGGATCTCATAACGGAGGAGGCGGTAAGGAAACTCAAGAGGACAAGGGAAAAACTCCTGAGGGGTGCTCTGGAAGGGGTTGAACTTTTGAAGAAGACGGCGGAGCTCATAAGGAAACACCCGGAGGTCTTCGTGGGAACGGTGGGGGCGGTCGCAACCGACGGCAGAAGCGTTGTGGCGGGGACGTCAACGGGTGGGACCTCCGTTAAGCTGCCGGGAAGGGTGGGGGATACGCCCATACCGGGCGCCGGAACGTGGGCGGAGAACGGGTGCGGTGCATCCGCCACGGGTGTGGGTGAGGGCATAATAGAGGTGTTGATGACGAAGACCCTCTGCGATATGGTTAACAGGGGAGAGGATTTACACGTAGCGGTTGAGAGGGTGGTGGGCATGACCCACTACCCCGCGGGTGTTATCGCCCTGACAAGGGAGGGGAGGATGGCCTTTTACCACAACACGGATGCCATGCCTGTTGCTTTTTACAGCGAGGAAAAAAAGGAGGTAGACGTATATGGAGTACAAGGGAAAGATCCTCGTGCTTGACGAAAGGGTTTACAAGGGAAAGCAGAGGCTTTACATCAGCGCCGCAGAGGGTGTTGGGATAATAAAGGTGATAGGACAGAACCTCCAGATGCTCGGTGTCTACTCCGTCCACCTCAAGAAGGGGCGCAACCTCTACTACATCTTGGAGGCCGAACAGGTCCAGGATTTCTCCTATATCCTCCGCAACCCCGTCGCCCTTGACAGCTACAACAGGATATACAGGGTGATATACATAAGTTGGCCCCAGGACAGGCACATCTACGACAAGATGTTGAACGTGATCGATCGCCTGGAGAGATCCCCTCAGTCCACCCTCTCGCTTCTTGAGAACATCATAACGGATGAGACCGACGGGGAGGAGCTGCTGGCCACACTGATCTCCAGCAACTGAACCGAAAGGGTCATGGGTGTCCTCAGGGTTGTGGGTGTTAAAAAGGGGAATGGGGTGGTGGTCTTTGAGGTTGAGGGTGAAGCCGAGGGTGAGGTGGAGGGTGTGGGGGTTGACGTGAGGTACGCGGAGGAAGATCCCTCACCCTATCTCCTCTTCAACGTTAAGCTGAGGGGGGTGGAGGTGGTCGCCGAAGTTCCCTTTGGCGACGTCTGGGAGATGCTTTCCGGTACGGGTGAAATATCGCTTGTGTTCGGGGACGGCTCAAAACGCCACCTGCGGCTGAAGGAGTTCCAAAGGGGATTTGTAAAGGGGTGCTTTGACCTCTGGAAGGAGGTTGAACGCGTCTACGAATGACCTCTCATATGGCCACCAACCCCTCCTCTCCCGTTTCCATATCCTTGATCCTGTAATATCCCCTTCTGTACTCGTCCTCCCCCACTATTATCACCCACCTGGCGCCCACCTTGTTGGCGTATCTCATCTGGGATTTCAGACTTCTACTTTCGTGCAACATGTCAACCCTTTTACCCTCCCCCCTAAGCCTCATGGCTATCCGAAAGGCCTCTTCTTTTAAATCCTCGGATGTCCTCACGACGAAATAGAGGGGTTTTCTCGTCCTGTCCGGCATGTACAACAGGGCTATGCGGTCAACCCCGGCGGCCCATCCAAAGGCGGGCGTGGGCTTACCACCCAGTTCCTCAACTAGGTGATCGTACCTTCCACCCGCCAGGACGGTACTCTGCGCGGCCTCCATATCCTTTGCCCTTATCTCAAAGACGAGGCCGGTGTAGTAATCCAAACCCCTGACGAGGTTTTTGTCCCTCCTCACCGGTACCCCCTCCTCCTTTAACCTTTCCAGGGTTTTGTAAAACTCCTCTTTGACATCCTCCGGTGTGAAGTCCAGTATATCGGGAGGGTTCAGACGGTGGGAGTCCACCTTACAGTCCAGCACCCTCAGGGGATTTGTCTCCCTCCTCCTCTTACAATCCTCACACAGGTCATCCCTACCTCTCAGGTACTCCTTCAGCGCTTGGGAATACGACCTTTTCGTGGATTCCCCTCCGAGCGTGTTCACGATAACCTCAACGTTTATGCCGAGACTCCGTACGGGTAGATAGGCGGAGAGGACACCTTCCACGTCCGAAAGATACCCGGAGTACCCTATGAACTCCGCTCCTATTTGGTAAAACTGCCTGTACCTACCCCTTTGGGGCCTTTCCGCCCTGAACATGGGGCCGAAGTAGGCCAGTTTCTGCGGAGGGTTTAAGGCCAGTTCAAGGAACGCCCTTACAACACCCGCCGTACCCTCTGGCCTCAGGGCCACATCCCTTCCACCCCTGTCCTTAAACAGGAACATCTGCTTTTGGACTATGTCGGTCTCCTCCCCCACCGCCCTGATGAACAGGTCAACCCTTTCCAAAACGGGTGTCTCGATCCATTTGAAGTTGAAGAGCTCAAGGTTCTCCCGGAAAACCTCGTAAATGTTCCAGAACTTTTCCCACTCCTCTCCGTAGATGTCCCTGAAACCCCTCAAAGCCCTGATTTTTGGCATTTCCGTCTATTCTAAACCTGAGGGCCAAACCTCCTAACAACCTCCCGCACCCTTTGATCCTCTCTTAAATCCACCACAAGGATGTTATCCCCTTCAACCACAACGGCTATCCCCTCCACACCCACCAGAAAAACCCTCTTATCCGATGAGATGACCAGATTGTCCCTTGAACCAACCGCAAAGGGGACGGTTTCCGTGTAGGCGTTTCCGTAAGGGTCTTTGGGCAGAATCTCACGAAGGCTACTGTAAGATCCCACATCGCTCCACCTGAAACCCGCTTCCATGACGAGGAGCCTGTCCGTTTTTTCCATCACGGCGAAGTCTATGGATATGGACGGGACATCCCTGAAGAATTCCTCGGCTGTCCGCATCCTCCCTCCGCTGAAGAGTGGTGTGAATATATCGGGCGAAAGCCTCTCCGCCTCCTTGAGCAGAACATCGCTCCTCCAGACGAACATTCCAGAGTTCCAATAAAACCTTCCGTCTTTGAGATACATCTGCGCGGTCTGTCTGTCGGGTTTTTCATGGAACTTTTTTACGGTGTACACCCCTTCCTCAACCTCCTCACCCCTTTCAATATACCCGTATCCCGTGTGGGGATGCGTGGGTTTTATACCGAACGTTATTATCCTCCTGTGCTTTTCGGCCAGGATGTAGGCTCTCTGAAGGTGCTTACGAAAGGCCTCAACAGGCTCTATGTAGTGATCGGAGGGAAGGGCCGCTATCAGAACGGGTTCACCCACCTCCCTCTGGACAAGGGCCGTGGCGTATATGAGGGCAGGGGCGGTGTTCTTAGGCTCAGGCTCAACCACAACCCTCACACCCTTCCCCTTCATCTTGTCCGAGAGCAAGCGGTTGGTGAGGATGATCCTTTCAACGCCCGACGGAATCCTCTCAAGGGCCAGGTCCATTAGGGATTTTCCGTTGAAAAGGGGGATGAGGTGTTTGGGTCTCTCCGGTGTTGAAAGCGGCCAAAGCCTTTCACCCTTTCCACCGGCCATTAAAAAGGCGAATCTGCGCATCCGGTGATTTTAAGGACGCCCCTATACGTGGAGGACTCCATGCCACCCAGAGCCGCTTGAGGGAACGCCGAAGCGGTTTACCTCCGCTATCCCCCGTGGCGGTACATCACCGCGAGATTTTTTACCTCACGCCTGAAAACCTCCGCCCTGTGCCTGTAATTTCGGAACATGTCAAAGGAGGCGCAGGCCGGGGAGAGCAGGACGGGCACACCGTACCTCTTCGCCTCCCTGTGGGCAACCCTTACGGCCTCACGGAAATCCGCAACCTCATACACGGGGACGATACCCCCGAAAATCCTTGCAACCTCCCTCCTGTTCCTTCCCACCGCCACAACCGCCTTGACCCTTTCCCCAACCGTGTCCCTGAGAACGGAGAGATCAAGGCCTTTATCATCCCCACCCATTATCAGGACAACACCCCGTGGAAAGGACCTTACGGCCATTTCCGTGGATCCGGGATTTGTCCCTTTGGAATCGTCGTAAAACCTCACCCCGTCCACCTCTGCGACCATCTCCATTCTGTGGGGTAGAGGTCTTAAACCTTCAACCTTTTGAAACACGCTCTCCGGCTTTCCACCGAGGGCAAAGGCTGTGGCCACGGCCATGGCAAGGTTGTAAAGGTTGGGAAGGGTTTTGAGATGCCTTGGAACTGTTATTCCACCGTAAGGTGTGAACAGGCGTTCCCCATCGCTGTAGTAATCGGCTTTTGCAAACCTGAGACTTACGGTCAGGATCTCCCCTCTGCTGTGCGTTTTAAACGTGGTGTAATGGGGATCGTCCAAGTTCAAGACGGCCACATCACTTGACCCCTGATTCGCGAGTATCCGGAGTTTGGCCGACAGATAGGATTCAAAAGAACCGTGCCAGTCCAGATGATCGGGTGATACGTTGGTTATCACGGCTACGTCGGGACGGAAGCGGTGGGTGTAGTGGAGTTGGAAGGAGGAGACCTCAAGGACGAACACACCTCTTTTGAAAGCCAGATCTGAGACGGGAACACCCCAGTTTCCACCTATGAAACTGCCGGGCAGAAGGCTGTGGGTGAAATGCGCTACGGTTGATTTTCCGTTGGTACCCGTTATGGCGGCCACCCTCCCCTGAACGTAGTACCATCCGATCTCAAACTCCGAAAGAACGGGGATTTGCGACGCCTCCGCCCTCCTCAGGATACGGTTGTGGGGTGGGATACCGG
>JALWZG010000091.1 GCA_027002825.1 Caldifarciminota bacterium | reverse complement strand
GGCGGCCGGAGTAGTCAATGTAGACCGTCTTAAGCTCGGTGAAGATCTCGTACACCGTCCAGCCACCTTCTCTGTGGCCGTTACCCGTCTGCTTTACGCCGCCGAAGGGCAGGTGGGTCTCGGCTCCTATAGTGGGGGCGTTGACGTAGGTTATGCCGGCCTCAAGCCGCTCTATGGCCTCCATCGCCTCGCGGATGTCGTTGGTGTAGATGGAGGAGGAGAGGCCGTAGCGGGTGTTGTTGGCCAGGTCTATGGCCTCGTCAAAGGACCTGACCTTGAAGACGGCCAGGACCGGACCGAATATCTCCTCCTGTGCTACGCGGGAGTTGGGGTCTACGTCCGTAAATATCGTTGGCTGGAAGAAGTAGCCGGGCCTGTCCACCCTCTCACCGCCGTACAGGAGCTTGGCCCCGGAGTCCAGACCGTACTTGATGTAGAGCTGGACCTTCTTGAGGGCGCCCTCGTTCACGAGCGGCCCCATGTTGGTGTCCTCCTCCCACGGGTCCCCTATCTTCAGGGTCTTTACCCTCTCAAGGAGCTTGTCCATAAACTCGTCGTATATAGCCTCGTGGAGGATGAGGCGGCTGGTGGCCGTACACCTCTGGCCCGTGGTGCCAAAGGCCCCCCAGAGGACGCCGTCCACTGCGAGGTCAAGGTTGGCGGAGGGCATGACTATCTGGGGGTTCTTACCGCCCATCTCAAGGGAGACCTTCTTGTAGGTGCGGGCGGCTATCTCGGCTATGCGGGCGCCTACGATGCTGGAGCCGGTGAAGGAGACCACCCTTATGTCCGGATGGGAGGCGATGGCCTCGCCTACCTCCCCACCGCTACCGGTGACCATGTTCAGGACTCCGGGCGGGAGGCCGGCCTCCTCAAATATCTTCACGAACTCGGCCGCCGTCGCTGGCGAATCGCTGGCAGGCTTGAAGACGACCGTGTTCCCGGCCAGAAGTGCGGGGAAGATCTTCCACGAGGGTATGGCTATGGGGAAGTTCCACGGGGTTATGAGTCCGGCCACACCTATGGGCCTACGGATCACGTAGGCGGCCTTGTTCTCCAGCTCGGAAGGTGTAGTAAAGGCGAAGAGCCTCCTACCCTCACCGAAGGCGTAGAAGCCCGTATCTATGGCCTCCTGCACGTCCCCCCTCGCCTCCACTATGGGCTTCCCCATCTCGCGGGACATGAGCTGGGCCAGCTCCTCCTTCCGCTCTATCAGTATCTCCGTCGCCCTCCTGAGGATCTCGGCCCTCTTGGGAGCGGGTATCCTGGACCACTTCGGGAAGGCCTCTTTCGCCGCCTTTACGGCCTCGTCCACGTCCTCCTTGGTGGATAGGGGATGGACGGAGATGACCTCGTCGGGGTAGGAGGGATTGCGGTTCTCAAAGGTGCGACCACTCTTGGAAGGCACCCACTTTCCGGCTATGTAGTTCAGGTACTCCTTTGCCATAGGAGGGGATTTTACCCTTGTAATCCAGTCCGGAAGCGGTATTTCCCCGAAGCTCTAAGACGGCGCACCAAAACCGGTTTGGTGTCCTCGGAATTCTTAAGCACAGGAGGGGGTTTGGCCGGCTTCTACCTCTTCTTACAGGTACCCTTGAGAACTTCATTTCTTATGGCAAACCGGCCGTTGAAGTAGATGGGTACACCCGGAGCCTTGAGAATGCTGTCGGAAGAGGAGGTTTTGACGGCGTGGATGTGGAGGTGGGGTTCGCTCGTCTGACCGGAGTTCCCGACGAGGGCTATGGGTTGGCATCTCCTAAGCCTTTCACCCTCTACAACCGTTATTGAGTTCCGTTTGAGATGGGCGATTACGATGAGAAGGCTGTCAACCCTCAGTATCAGGTGGTTTCCGGCTACGTTCACAGTGTCCATGCGACCGGCAGGGTTGTCCGGAAGGCCGTCCACCGCCCTCACAACCTCACAATCACACGGGGAAAAGAGGGTATCACCGTACACGGCATAGCTCTGCGGCTCTTTCGGGTACAACCCCTTTGCCCTTCCTCCCCATGGATAGAGGGAGGATATGTCAAGGGCGAACCTCTGGGAAGGGTTAACGTTGTGATAGTTCAGAATCGGGGTGTTTCCCCCCTGGTGTACATATCCGTGCCTCAGAGGAAAGGTTAAGTCCACACCACCGGAGGGTTTTCCACTCCCGATAACCGCCAGGATTACGGCGAAGAGCATCAGAAACGCCAGTACAACCTCCAACACGTATCCGAGAAGCTTGAAAAGCCGCCTGCCTTCGGGAAGCCAGGGTAAACGGTGCGATTTCTTCACCGCGAGGATAAGGGCGGGTGGGTACACCACCACGGCTACATACCTCAGATAGTGTGATGTTAACGCCCACGGAAGGACAACGTAAGCGTACATCAGAAAGGAGGACGTAAACAGGACGGTGGATGTCAGATCCACCACACTTGAGTATCTCTTCAAAGCCAACCTCGCTATGAAAACGAACGTCAAGACCTCCAGAGAGGACACCAAGAGCATGGATATGTACACACCCCTGTAAACGTCCATATCGTTTATGTTAAAGGGGATGTGTTCCCACAGCGATGTCTTTCGGCCTTAAAATAAAAATATGTTTTGGGCAAAAAGTTCCAAAGTTATTGTAAACTTGCACATAATCGGCATCCCCTTGTGGACGCGTTCTCCGGCAGGGAATCCGACTTCCACGGAGATCGCCTCAGGGCATTTGTGTAGCATAAGGGGGGTGAAATGCAGGTGCTGATACTCCTCTCCCTCTCATGCCCAAGGGGTGAGTCCGAGTGCATACTCTCCTACCACCAGTACGTGAAGGTGAGAAAAGACGGCTCCCTGCGAGTCCGTGAGGACATAAGGGTGGTGGCATCCGGATTTGACATAAAACGGGGCATATACAGGGACTTTCCGACAAAGTACCTCGGAGGGAAGTACGAGGTGAAGTTCAGGGTATTAAGGGTTCTGAGAAACGGAAGGCCCGAAAACTACTTCACACGGAGCATAAGCGGGGGTGTGAGACTGTTCATAGGCAGAAAGGACGTCCGCCTCAGGCCGGGGGTCCACACCTACACGATAGAGTACGAGACGGACAAACAGCTCGGAATATTCAAGGATCACGACGAGCTCTACTGGAACGTGACGGGAAACGACTGGATATTCCGCATGTACGAGGTGAGGGCCGTGGTTGAACTGCCGAAGGGAGTTCCGAAGGATAAAATACGGCTTAAGGCCTTTACGGGCATGTACGGCAGCAAGGGGCAGGATTACAGGGCGTGGGTTGACAGGAGCGGCAGGGCGCACTTTAAGACAACGAGGCCGTTGGACCCGAAGGAGGGCCTGACCATAGTCGTGGGATGGCCTAAAGGGTACGTCTCCGTTCCGGCGAGGGTCAGGAAACTCCTTAAGAGCAGCTGTCCCGGAGGGGAGAAGAGGTGCATAAGGTCCTACGTCCAGAAGGTGAAGGTCAGAAAGGACGGAAGCATACTCGTTAAAGAAGAGCTTGAAGTCGTCGGGAACATATACAGCGGAAATGAAGGGGAGATAAGGAACTTCCCGCTTCACACGGAGGGTAGGTTCGGCGTAAAGCGAAAGGTCAGCCTCAAAGTGAAGGAGGTTCGCATAAACGGAAGGCCCGTGAAGTGGTACGTTGACGAGCTGAAGGACTGGATGTACGTCCTGAGGGTGAAGAATCCTCCCCACAACCCCGGCCTCCACAGGCTCTCCTTCACCTATGAGATAGACGGCCTGATAACGTCCAAGAACGGAAAGGACGTTCTGAACTGGGAGGTCGCTGACAACGTGAGCGTTCCCATATACGCCCTGAAGGTCTCCTTTGACCTTCCGGGAGGGGTTCCAGAGAAAAAGATAA
>JALWZG010000090.1 GCA_027002825.1 Caldifarciminota bacterium | reverse complement strand
CTCGCCACCCTCCTACCACCCCTGTCGTATATCTCTATTACCTCCCCACCCAACGGCGCAGTTATTACTACACCCCCTCCCACAAATCTTATCACTATATCCCTCCCGGCCTCCTGACGCATGTGTTCGGATATGCCCAGAGCGGGATCAAACGAAACCGTATGCTCCTCAAGCACCCAGTTGTCCGGATCCCATCGCACGCTGTCTGGCCTATCGCTAAGGGTTATCCAGAAGTGCTGAACGTCAAGACTGTCCCATATCACTACCGTCGTATCCCCAGAAGGTGTGAACACCTCAACCTCTATCGGCATCTTGAAAGTAGGAGCGCCAACGGGTTGCACCTGCTCAACCCTCAGCAACAATCTCCAACTCCCACCCTCATCAAACCTGTTCCACCTCACGTTGTAAACCGGCCATCCCGCCTCATACACCCACTGCTCAAAAAACCAACCCAAGTCCCTCCCCGTGTAGGTCTCTACGTCGTTTACGAAGTCGCTGGTCAGAGCGTAAGATCCCTCGTGCCTGCTCCTGTAATACCTCAACGCCCCAAAGAAAAGGGACGTGTCCTTATCCAGAACGTAGCGCAGCATGTGCAACACAGCCGCACCCTTGTTGTAGGTGTAGACGGAAAAGGCGTCCCACATACCGGGTCCGGGGTTGTACACGGGTTTCCCCGGATTGGACGCGTAGGAAAATATGGGACCTTCAACCCGGTTGAGGTAGGCGGACACGTAGTCCGAAAACCCTCCGACGTGTTCAACCCACAGGAGTTCGCTGTAGGTGGCAAAACCCTCGTTGAGCCATATGTCTTTAAAAGTGCCGCACGTCACGTCGTTTCCCCACCAGTGGTGGGCGAGCTCGTGGGCCTGTGTACCCTCACCGTAATGCCCACCGAAGAAGGAGTTCGTCTGATCCTCCATCGCCCATCCACCCGGAAGGACTATGCTCTGCTCGTACTTTTCGTTGTAGAATGGATAAACCCCAAATCTTTCGGAGAAGGCCGTCAGCATGTCCGTAAGCCTGTTCCCCCAGGTGGGCGATAGGTCCGAGGGGCTTTGCCAAGACCTGACGGGCATGGTGATGCTGCCGTAGTTCCACGTCCACTCGAGGTAGGTCAGGTCCCTTATGGCGAAGGTTATGAGGTAGGGGGCTATGGGATGGGAGTGTCTGTAGTGCCATATCCTGCGCGCCCCTACACGTGTGGTGTCCAGAAGGACACCGTTGGCGACCACCTCAAGGCTGCTGTCCGTCTCTATGTAGAACTCAACACCCTCATCGGCCTTCTCATAGGGTTGGTCGTAGGAGGGAAGCCAACACCTGAGACCGTAAGGCTCGTTGTCCGTATAAACCCAATCATCCGAAACTATGTCCATCCCACCCCCTATACCGACGCACCCGCTGCCCGGTGTGCCGTGATAGAAGATTTCAACGTGTGCGGTCTCCCCCGGATTTAGGGTGGTGGGCAGAGGGACGACAAGCCTGTGGGAAGTGTCCTGAGACCCCGTAAAAAAGTAGTCGTTTATCCTTGTGGAGTTGTATCTGACACTGTCAACGGAGGAGGGGTCCCAGTTGAAGTTGAGCCTGATGGTATCGGCTGAGAATCTACCCTTCAGCTTTACGTCCACGTGAGCGTACTGAACCTGTGAGGACCACACACCCATCCTTACGGTGTACTTCAGGACGTCATAGGGTGGGAGTTCCACATCCGGCCAGTCAAAGAGGGTATAGGGGTTTCTCTCAAACTTGTGGAGCTTAATGGGGACGTGCGCGGAATCCCCCCAAAGGATCCCATCAAACGAAAAGGCCAGAGCGTAAAGCATAGGGTTATTCTAAAGCCGCAGGCCACGAAAGGGCAAGGGCGAGCCAGGCGACTGACCACCTTATAAAAACCCTCCTGTCCGAGGTGGAGTTGAAAACCTCACCTCTCGGCCCGACCAACCTTTTACATGCGTGTGATTCCAACCTCCTCGCCCATTCGCCTCTCCGGAAGGTCTTCAAAGTTATGATCGCGGCGGCAATATCGTGGGTATCGTAGTAATTCCTGCCAAGCCTGTTCACGGGCAGCCCCTTGCTGTCAAACAGGTTTCTCAGGTAGAAGTTCAGGCCTTTTTCCAGAGCCGTATCCCAATCCCTCCTACCCGTCATCTCCCTCGCCCACTTCAGACCCCAGAGGTTGTAGGCCGTGTGGATATGGTCCACGTAATTCATCCTCCCACTTCCGAGTCCGTAAACCCATGAGCCGTCATCCCTCTGATAATGGGTGAGCGTTTGGGCTATTTCTATCAGCACATCGCTTTTACCCCCTGCTATAACGTAGGCCACGGCCCCCAAAATGGATGCGTTGAAGATCCTGCGCCTGTCAAGGGGGGTGTAGCTCATCCACAGCCTTCCGTTCTCATCCCTGAAGAGGTTTAGGACATCCTCGTAAAACGGGAGAAACCTTTTTAAATCAAACCCCCATCCGAAGGTCCTGTTGGCGGAGTTGATGGCAAGGACGGCGAAGGAAGTCGCTATCACGTTGGGCGTGTAGGCCGGGACGTAAAAAACGCTGCTCTGCCAGTTGAAGTTGTACCCAAAGGCTACTCCCCCGGAGGGCAGATCGGTCCTATGGTCCCATAGGATGCGAAAGACCTCCTTTGCCTTTTCCCCGTCCTTCAGATTGGAGTAGGTCCACAAGAAGAGGGCGAGTCCCTTGGGGTTGTGGGATTTGGGTACGAGGAGGAGTCTTCTCAGGAAGAGCGGAGACCTCTTCAAAACCTGTTGGAAGAGAAGGCGATAGGGGGAAAAGGGTAGCCTCCCCAGGGGGGAGAGGAGGCCGTCGTAAGGATCGTATCCCTTCCACCCCTCCCCCTCGGCGAACTCCAGAACCCTACCCAAACAGGGTCTCAGTCTATCCTCTTCCACTTTCTCCAGGCCTTCTTCCTCCACTTCTTCACCCTGTCTATCTGCTTTTGGGCGTAGGTTTTCACCTTCCCCTCGCCCAATAGGGCGGCCTGCTGGTAGGCCGCGAGGGCGCTGTCAAAGGTTGATACCGCCTGTTCGTATTTCTTTTTCTTGTAAAGGGCTATAGCCCTCTTTTGGCGTATGTCCCCGAGGAGCATCCAAGCGGCGGCCTTGTACCTCTTTTCTATATCCGGGTCGTTCACAACCCTCTTGGCCGTTTTCTCGGCCTGGGCCGTCATACCGAGGTCATCGTAAAGATAGGCCACCTTCACGAGGGCCACCTTTGCCTGAGGGTTCATCTCCACGGCCTTTTCGTAGTCGGCGATGGCCTCCTTTTTCTTTCCGAGGTTTTCGTAGAGTTTTGCGCGCTTCATGTAGTACTTGTACTTCTCAAGCGTGTCCGCGAGCTCTATCAAGCGGTTGGCGTACTCCAACGCCCTGCCCAGGTCCACGTCCTTACCGCTCTTGTGGGCCTCCATATAGGCCTTGAGGAGCATGTCAAGGAGGTCCTTGTCATCCTTTTTCTTCTCCGCCGCCTTCTCAAGGTACGGTATCGCCTCATCATAACGCTTTATCTCGTAGAGGAACTTCCCGAACGATCTGTTCAGTCCCGCGTTGTCGGGTTTTCTGTTCAAGGCCTCCTTGTAGAGGTTGTAGGCCTTATCCACCTTACCCTGCTTTTCGTAAACCCTTGCAAGGCCGAAAAGGACGTCGGGGTTATCGGGTGAAAGCTCCAGGGCCTTTTTGTAATACTCCTCACCCTTCGCGTAATCCTGCCTGACTATGCCGTATATAAACCCCAGTCCCTGCCACCCCCTGTGATCGCTTGAGTCCATCTCTATAAGGCTTTTGTAATAGCGTTCGGCGGAGTCCACCTCTTTCGCCTTCAAAAAGGCGTAGGCTATGTCAAGGGTTATCTCCTTTCTGAGGGAGTCAAGCATGCCCGTCGTATCCTTCGCGAGGGTGTATCCGTAAGCCCTCTTGAGCTCACCTATGGCCGTCTGGAAATCCCCCCTTCCGTCTATGGCCTTGAGGAGGTCATCCTTACCTATGGAGTACCACACCCTTGCCGAATCTATCCGCTGCTGGACGGTCAACTGGGGACCTTTCTCCTGTACAGTTGCGCATCCGAAACCCGCAAGGATAAAAACGGCGAACGCCATAACAACGAGTGTTCTCTTCATAGCGGCTATTTTACTGCCGAAACCCGTACCGGACACCTCCGTCCGTAATGGGTCAGTGTGCTTTCCCATCGGGATAGGTCCGTTCACAGGTGTTTTCACACTCGTAGTCCTCCGGTTCGATCTGTAGGGTTATGTGCTTTACACCTATACCCCTCAACCTATCCTTTACGTCCGCGAGGACACGGGAGAGCTCCTCAGCGTCCACCTCTCCTCTCAGAACGACATGCGCCGAGACAAAGGGTTCGTCCGATGACAGGGCCCAGACGTGTACGTCGTGGACATCCTTTACACCCTCAACCCCGCTTATCAGGTCGGATACGACGTGTGAGCTGTAACCTTCGGGCGCGAACTCCATCAGAACCCGCGCGGACTTCAGGAGGAGGGATAAACCGTCCTTCAAAAGGAAGGGTGCGAAGAGCAGGGTTAGGATGGAGTCAACCGCCGACCACCCCGTTATCATCATGACCATGCCGCCGACGAGGACGGCCAAGGAAAAGGCCGCATCCCCCAGAAGGTGTAGGTAAGCCGACCTGACGCTCAGGTTCCGATCCCCGTGGAGAACATAAGCCGAAATTCCGTTCACCACAAAGGCCACACCACCCACGCCCAGGACGTAAACTCCTATCACATCTGAGCCACCCGTGATGAGGGATTTCACGGCCTCATATCCCACATAGAGGACTGAAAACACCAGCATAAGCGCCCCCAAAAACGCCCCGAAGGCCTCCGCCCTTGCGTAGCCGTAGGTTGACGTTTCCGTGGGCTTTCTGCGGGAAAGGTAGAGGGCGGTCAGGGATATGACCAGGGCGAGAACATCCTGGAGGTTGTGGAGGGCATCGGACAGGAGTGAGAGGGAACCCGCGGTGTGGGCAAACCATACCTCCAAAAGCACAACGGCCGTGTTGAGGATCACGGCGAGGGCTATCTTCTTAAACCGCATCATCCCTTCCATCCACCCTATCCAACCACTCGTCCTGGAATACGAACCACCTGTCCGTCCATTCCTTCACGGCGGTTTCAAGGAGTCCGGCAAACCATTCTATCCCCTCCTCCAGACTCCTCGGCTTTACGGGTGGACTGATGAATCCCACGTACTTACCACAGGGTTCTACGGGGACGCCGTACCCGAAGAGGATCGGTACACCCGTCTCCAGGGAGAGTCTGGCAAAACCGGTCGGTATCCTTCTGTACCCCTTTCCCATCCTCACAACGGCTCCCCTTTCCTTCGTCACCAACCTGTCCGAGACGAGATATACGAACCCCTCCCCGCGCCTGAGGTAGTCCACCAACCTCTGATAGGACTTCTTCGCGGGTATGATCTTGACGCCGAACCTTTCGCGTATCTTCAGGAACTCCCTGAACCACTCACCGGAGGGCACCTCCGCCACGGCAACCCCTTTGAACCCCAGCACCCCTGCAAAGTTTGCAAGAACGTCCGGATTTCCCAGATGGGCGCTTATGACTATCAGGGGTTTTCCCCTAAACCTCTCCAGCTCCTCCAACCCCTCAACCCTTAAAAGTTTGGCCTTTAACCAGTTCTCGTCCACGTGTGGTATCATGAGGGAGTCGGCAACCGTGGACCAGTAGTAGTGGAACGTCCTCTCCCAACCTTCCAGGCTTCCCCTCAACATCAGGAAGTTTTTCTTTACGGCCTTTCTTCTCCCCGCGTCCAGATAGGGATGAACCCTGGAGAATCCCTTCAGGGCGGAACACACAAAACCGTACCCCGTATACCCGGCGACGAGGTTGCTGACCCTCAGGGAGTACACTATGAGCCTTTTCCTCAGTCCACGTGGGATCATGGGGAGGAGTACCAGTACCTCTTCATGAGGAGGGCATCTCCCTCTATGTTGGGGCTTTCGGATACGATGGTTCCGTCCGCTCCGTACTCCTTGAGGAGGGAGAGGATTTCCTTCCACGGAAGGTCGGATTCCTCAAGGTTCAGGTGGTGTCTCTCTCCCTTTTTGCCGTAAGCGATTCCCGACATGTGTACGTGCAACCTCTTCAGGCCACTCTCACCGAGGTACCCTTTGACCTTCATCAGGACGTTTTCAACGTCCTCCGGCTTGAGAAGCTTCCCCCCTTCCCTCGCGTGCAGGTGGGCGAAGTCTATGCAGGGGAGCACCCCTTCTATCTCGGCCGAGAGCTCCAGAACCTCCTCAAGTGAACCGTACTGGGTGGGTTTTCCAGTGGTCTCAGGTCGGAGTATTACGTCTATACCCTCCTCTTTCAGGCGGGAGGACAGGTCTTTCAGTATTGAGAGGACCTGCTTATGCACCTTATCGGGCCTATCCCCGAGATAATAGGCGGGGTGGAAGACTATATCCCTGGCCCCGGCCAGGAAACCTATGCGTGCGGAGTCGTATATGCGTTTTATTGAGGCTGCGAGTTTATCCTTTTCCCTGGCGTAGAGGTTTATCCAGTAGGGGGCGTGGACCGTGAGAGTAAGGCCGAGATTCTTTGCCAGCTCTGCGACCCTTCGCGCCTTCTCCTCCTTCATCCTGACCCCACGCACGAACTCCAGCTCCATCCCGTCCAAACCGAGGGTTGCAACCCTCTTCAACCCCCTTTCGGTGGAGCTCCCTTCGGTTGAAAGGGGTACCCCCGCCGTTAAAAACTTCAACTTCAGTGCGTCCCTTCCGGTGAAGCCCCCTCCGGGGAGGGGAAGTAATCGGGTCGGTCCACGACGTCCACCAGGGAGAAGCCTATGAGGATGGCCAAGAGGAGCAGGCCGAGGGCTATGTAAACGTACGTCATCTTACCCTCGTACTTGAGGTGCATGAAGAAGGCGGCCACGAGCAGGGCCTTTGCCGTTGCGATCGAGAGGGCGACCACCGTGTTTATGAAGTCGCTTCCGAAGTTCTGGTTGGCGGCCCACACGGTTATAACCGTGAAGACCACAAGGGCCACAAAGACCGCCGTGTAAGTTCCGGGACCGACGATGTGCTTTCCGTTCTTTGCCATATCCCACCTCCTACTTTATCAGATAGAAGAGCGGGAAGAGGTATATCCAGATCACGTCTACGAGGTGCCAGTAAAGACCTGAGACCTCAACAGCCCCGTAGTTGTGTGAGCCGAACCTCCCTTTAAGGGAGAGGAGGAGTATGACGAAGAGTATCCCGACACCTACAACGACGTGGAGGGCGTGAAAGCCCGTCATGACGAAGTAGAGGGAGAAGAAGAGGGCCTTTCCGGGATGACCGGTCTCCAAGAAGTGTTTGATCTCCGGACCTCCGGGGTACAGGCCGTGGGCGAACTTCTCCGGCCACTCAAACGTGAACTTTACGAAGAGGAACACAAGGCCCAAAAGGATCACGAGGGAGAGGAAGAGGTTTGCGAGCTTTCTGCGATCCGTCTGTGTGGCCCACACGGCCATGGCCATAAAGAAGGAGCTGGTTATCAGGACGAGGGTGTTTATAAAGCCTATGTTCACGTTTATGTAGTGGTGAGCGGCCTTGAAATCGGCCAGATGCATGCTGTGGAAGACGGCGTACACGGTGAACATGCCTCCGAAGAGCAGGAGCTCGGTGACGAGGAAGATCCACATCCCGAACGTCATACCGGAGACACCTACATCAACGTGGGGATGGTCGTGCTTCTCAAGGACAGCCCTTTCCATCAGTGTCCTCCCTTTTTGCCGAAATCATAGGGTCCGTGCTGAACCACAGGCTCCTCTACGAAGTTCTCCGTAGGAGGAGGTGAGGGCACCTGCCACTCAAGGGAGAGTCCACCCCAGGGGTTGTCCGGCGCCTTTTCACCGCTCTTTATCGCCTTGAATATGACGTAGAGGCTGAGGAGGACACCTATGGCTATCATGTAGCTTCCAAGGGTGGATACGAAGTGTAGGGGCTGGAACTCGGCCGGATAGTCCCAGTACCTGCGGGGCATCCCGTACATGCCGAGTATGAACTGCGGGGCAAACGTGAGCATGAACCCCGTGAAGTTGAAGAACCAGCCGATCTTGGCCAGCCTCTCGTCGTACATCCTGCCGAACATCTTGGGAAGCCAGTGGAAGGCGGCGGCGAATATGGCGAATATGGCCGCGCCCACCATGGTGTAGTGGAAGTGGGCGACTACGAAGTAGGTGTCGTGAAGGTGTATGTCCGTACCGAGGGAGGCCAAGAACAGACCCGTGAGACCTCCGACGAGGAAGATTATCAGGAACGCTATTATGTAGAGCATGGGGGCGGTGAAACGGATCTTACCCTTGTACATGGTCGCAACCCAGTTGAAGATCTTAACGGCCGTCGGAACCGCCACGAAATATGTGAGGAAGGAGAAGAGTATGTCGGCCGTGGGGGACATGCCGGCTGTGAACATGTGGTGTCCCCAGACTATAAATCCGATGAAGGCTATTGCAATAGAGGAGGCGGCTATGAACCAGTACCCGAATATGTGCTTGCGGCTGTGGACGGATATAACGTCGGACACCACGCCGAAGGCGGGAAGGATCATGAGGTACACGGCGGGGTGGGAGTAGAACCAGAAGAGGTGCTGGAAGAGGACCGGATCCCCACCGAGCCTTGGGTCAAAGAAACCTATATTGAACAGGTTCTCAAGGCCGAGGAGCAGGAGGGTTATTCCCAGAACGGGCGTGGCGATTACCTGAACTATGCTCGTGGCGTAAAGCGCCCATACGAAAAGGGGCAACCTCCCCCACGTCATACCGGGCGCCCTGAGCTTGTGCACTGTGACGATGAAGTTCAAACCCGTTAGGATGGAAGACATTCCGAGTATGAAGACGGATAGGGATACTATGAAGACGTTCAGGCCCTTATTGGCGCTGTAGGGGGTGTAGAAGGTCCAACCGGTGTCTATCGGGCCGAAGAGGAGGGAGAAGAGAAGGAGAAGTCCACCTATGGCGAAGAGCCACACGCTCATGAGGTTCAGGCGCGGGAAGGCCACGTCTCTGGCCCCTATCATTATGGGGAGGAAGAAGTTTCCGAATCCGGCCGGGATGAACGGAATTATCACCATGAAGATGAGGATGGCCCCGTGAAGGGTAAAGAGGACGTTGTGGGCGTAGGGTGATAGGAACTGCTTTCCGGGGAACATGAGCTCCGTGCGGAATATCAGGGCAAAGAGTCCTCCCACGAGGAAGAAGAGGATGCTTATGGCCATGTACATCAGGCCTATGCGCTTGTGATCTAAGGTGAAGAGCCAGCTCTTCAGACCCCTTTTGTCAAGATAGGTTCCGTGTGGCCTTGCGCCTTCCCTTTCAACCTTTACGGCCTCTATCATTTTCAACCTCCTACTTCAAAGTCTTTATGAACTCTATCAGCGCCTGTATCTCCTCTTCGCTCAGCTGCCCCTGAAACGGGGGCATGACGGCCTGAAACCCCGCCACTATCTTGGCGTTTGGGTCAAGTATTGACTCCCTCAGGTAGTTTTCATCCACCTTTACGGTGCTTCCGTCCGCGAGGTTCTCCGTCTTCCCGTACAGACCCTTGAAGGTGGGGCCTATGCTCTTGCTGCCGTCGGTGGTATGGCAGCTGGCGCACAGCCTCTGGTATATCATCTCGCCCCTCTTGTGGAGGGGTAAAGCGGCCATTGCCTTTTTCTGTTCTCCGACGAACTTTGAGAACTCCTCATCCGGAAGGCGGAGTATGGCCAGAAGGCTATCAACCGGCATGGATGCGAGGCTGTTGTTGAAGGTGGAAGCGTCTATCTTCTGGAACCTCTCCCACTCCTTCGGCTTCAGGGCGACCACCAAGGCGGGCATGCGTGAGTGCCAATCACCGCAGTACTCGGCGCAGTAGAGGGGATACTTGCCCGGTTTCGTGGCCTGGAACCAGAGCTTGGTGTACCTTCCGGGGACTGCGTCGTACTTCGCCCTGAAATCCGGAACGTAAAAGCTGTGTATGACGTCCTGAGATGTCAGGATCACCTCAACCGGCTCACCCGCGGGTACGTAGAGTAGGGGTTGGAAGTCCTCCGGTGTTATGGCCTTTTCCTCCTTCAGCGTTCCGGTTATGAGCTTTTTGCCATCGGGGTATTCGGCCTGCCACCCCCACTGTCTGGCCGTCACGTTCACCCTCAGGGCAACCTCCTCAGGCCACTTTATCTTTTTGTAGGCGTTGAGGCTCAGGAAGAATATGGCGAAGATGCCTATGGCGGGTACAACGGTCCACGTGATCTCTATCAGGTTGTTGTGGGTTATGTACTCGCCGGGTTCTTCATCCCCTTTGCGGGCGCGGTACTTGAACATAAAGGCGAGCATGGCCCCTACCACCAGGACGAAGGCTATGAAGCTCAGCCAGAATATGACGAGGAACACCGTGTCAACGTCAAGGGCGTACTTGGATGCCCTCTCGGGCAGGAAAGAAAACAACAGAAGCATACGGGTATTATAACGATGAATGTTGCGGAGTGTTGCAAACGATTACCACGTTAGAATACCTTAATGCGGAAGGTGGTGGTGTACGACTTCGGCTCACAGTACACACAGCTGATAGTCAGGAGGTTTAGGGAACTGGGGTACTACAGTGAGATGCTCCCCTTCAACTCTCCTCTTCCCGAGGACACAGGTGCGATCGTCCTCTCAGGTGGACCTTCAAGTGTTTACGAGGAGGGTGCCCCCCTTCCACCCGGAGAGGTTATATCGTCCGGTCTGCCCATCCTCGGAATATGCTACGGTCTTCAGGTGATGGTCCATCTCCTCGGTGGAAGGGTTGCGAGGGCTGAGCGGAAGGAGTACGGACCGGCCCTTCTTGAGGTGTTGGACGAAGACCATCTCTTCAAGGATCTTCCCAACAGGTTCCGTGTCTGGATGAGCCACGGTGATAGGGTTGAGGACCTACCGGAGGGTTTTAAACCCCTCGCGAGGACCGAAGGTTCACCTTATGCGGCCGTCTTTTCCGCTGAAAGGGGGATGTTCGGTGTTCAGTTCCACCCGGAGGTGGTGCATACGGAGTACGGCTCAGACGTTCTGAGGAATTTCGCCCTGTACTCCGGTTTAAAGGCGGAATGGACGCCTGAGAACCTTGTTGAGAGGCTCAAAGAGGAGATCAGGGAGAGGGTCGGAGGGGAGAGGGTACTACTCGCCCTGTCCGGCGGTGTGGATTCAACCGTTCTCGCTTATCTTTTGAAGGAGGCCGTTCCGGGACAGGTTGTCCTCGTCTTTGTGGATACGGGACTTCTGAGGTGGGGGGAGAGGGAAAGGGTTAAGGGTATCTTTCCGGATGTACACGTAATAGACGCGAGCGAAAGGTTTCTGTCCGCCCTGAAAGGGGTGGTACATCCGGAGGAGAAGAGAAAGGTGATAGGTAAAACCTTCATAGAGGTGTTTGAGGAGTTCGCCAAGGGGTTGAACCCCAAGCCGAGGTTTCTCGCACAGGGAACGCTCTACCCGGACGTCATAGAGTCCAGGTCCGTGGTAGGTCCGTCCGCGACGATAAAAACACACCATAACGTCGGGGGACTTCCCGAAAGGTTGGATTTTGAACTTCTTGAACCTTTCCGTTATCTGTTCAAGGACGAGGTGAGGGCGATAGGAAGGGTTATGGGACTCCCGGACGAGATAACGGAGCGGCACCCCTTCCCAGGTCCGGGGTTGGCCGTGAGGATAATCGGTGAAATAACACGGGAACGGCTGCGCCGTGTCCGCCATGCGGACAGGATAGTTGAAGAGGAGATCAGAAGGGCGGGTTTGTACGGGAAGGTATGGCAGGCCTTTGCGGTCCTGATCCCCGTTAAAACCGTAGGGGTTCAAGGTGATTTCCGCACGGAGGGTGAGGTGATAGCGGTGCGCGTGGTTGAAAGCCTTGACGGAATGACGGCGGATTGGAGTAGGATCCCTTACGGGGTTCTCGCCCGTATAAGTGAAAGGATAACGGGGGAGGTGGAGGGCGTGAACAGGGTGGTGTACGATATCACGTCCAAACCGCCCGGAACCATTGAGTGGGAATAGGGCAGGCATCTGAGGTTTCCCAATTTTCCGTCCCAAATTTGCGAATAGCTCTTATTCTCAGCGTATTCTTTGATGCGAACCGCTTACACTCTGAAACTCCCCTCTTATGAGGAAACCCGATCTAAAACGGCGTTCTTTCCTCAGGATGCTGGCCGGGGGTGCGCTCACCCTTGCTGCCACCCCCCTGATGGCGGAGGTCTTCAGGGACGTCTTCAACAAGTTTGAACCGGTTAGCATAGACAACCCCCTCGCCCACTATCCCAACAGGGGCTGGGAGAAGGTCTTCAGGGACATCTGGAAGTACGACTATGAATACTCCTTCGTATGCGCCCCCAACGACACCCACGAGTGCCTCCTTCGGGCCCACGTCAAAAACGGCGTTGTAATCCGCATAGCCCCCACTTTCAACTACCACAAGGCTAAGGACATCTACGGGAACGTATCCTCCCAGAGGTGGGAGCCGAGGTGTTGCGAAAAGGGACTTATTCTTGTGCGCCGCTTCTACTCCGACAGGAGGGTGAAGGCCCCCGTAGTGCGTAAGGGTTTCTACGAGTGGTACAAGGCCGGCTTCCCCAGAGACCCCAGGACTGGCAGACCCCCTGAGAAGTACTTCACGGGCAGGGGAAAGGAGCCTTTTGTAAGGATAACCTGGGAAGAGGCCTTTGAGATAACCGCAAAGACCTTAAAGAACATAGCCGAGACCTACACCGGTGAGGAGGGCAGGAGGAGACTCCTGGCCCAGGGATACGACCCCCTCATGGTTGAGGCCACGAAGGGAGCCGGGACGCAGGTTCTGAAGTTCCGCGGCGGTATGCCCCCTCTCGGAGCCACGAGGGTCTTCGGAATGTACAGGCTGGCCAACTCCA
>JALWZG010000089.1 GCA_027002825.1 Caldifarciminota bacterium | reverse complement strand
CACGGCAGAAGCCAGAAGTGAGGCCTTTACCAGAGCCGCCGAAGGGTTGTGGGAGGCCGCCGAACCCTGTGTCCCGTCTCCATACCACCCCTCCCTGTAATACTGCCTTATCAGAAGAGCCGCACCGGCAACTGCGGGTGTGGCCATGGACGTGCCCATCCACCACCACGCCGTGGTGATATTGCACGTGGTACCGCCTTCAGCCGAATAGGTGGTATCACCTATGGCCATTATGTCCACTCCGAACCTCCCCGAGGGGTAGGAGCCGTAGGCGCTCCAGCTGGTCTTGGCGTCCGAACTCCTCTTCATGGCCCCCACGGTTATGTCGTTTTTGGCGGAGGCAGGGTCGGATGGCTCACGGTAGCAATCGGATAAACAGGAGTCATCTCCGTGGTTTCCCGCGGCGAAAACGACCGTCATATCCGGGTTGTTCCAGACGAAGTTGTCTATGCTGCGGGAGGTGGAGCTGTAGTCGGACGGAGCGCATCTCGTGAAAAGTCCTGCAGAACACACGGTTCCCCAGCTGTTGGTGTGAACCCTCGCTCCCCGATCGTAGGCGTCCTGAAGGACGGTGGAGAAACCCGCGCTGCCACCCCCTAAGGGGACCTGGGAGATTATCCGGGCGTTGTAGGCCAGTCCCCTGTAAGGTACGGTTGAGGCGGTCGCATCATCGCTCCAACCTACGGCCGTCCCGGCCGTGTGCGTTCCGTGGCAACCCGTGCCCGGGTTGCTGTTGCAGTTTGTTCCTCCCGGCAGGCTCGCAACCCCACATCCACCTGAACCGTAATCGCAGAGGGTCACTATCTTGGGCTGCCCACCCACGTTTCCGGAGAAGAAGCAGTGGTCTTTGTCAAGTCCATCATCGTTGTGGCCCAAGACCTCGCCCTCTCCGTGTAGGCCCTTTTTCCAAACTATGGTATCGTTGGCGTTGGAGGAAATCTGTACGTTGAACCACAGGCCCGACTGATGGTTTACGGCCTTTCTGTCGTTCCAGTTTATGATGGGGTACAGGAATTCAACGTACACGATCTCCTCGGTGTGGATCAGCTCGGAGATGGACCCCAGATCCGCCGCCAACTCCACGTACGGTACGAGGGGATCCTTCCCCCTTACCTCAAATCCCCACGCCATGAGGGCCTTTTCCACGCTGGGGAGATCGGAAGGGTCGGCGAGGATAACCCTTACGATGTAGGCATCACCTTCCATGAGATAGCAGCCGCTTTTTATCTTCTGCGCCATGTCTTTGGGCAGCTTGTACTGCGGTTTCATCGGCAGTATACGTGAGACGTAAGGCCTTCTGAGGGCGAGGCTAAGGGTCTGACTGTCGGCCGAAACGAGGAAGGCGTACTTGGGATAGTAGTTGTAAAACCTCACACCCATACCCATCAACTCCTCCTTGTAATGGGGCAGGACCGGTCCCTTGAACTGTAGAACGTGAAACCTGCCGCTGGTTATCTCGCTCTCACCTTCAACGGCATGACCGTTTATCCAAAGGGAAGGATGCGTTATCAACCAAAGCATCCCTATATTTTAAGGGATGAAAGGGGGCAAGTGCTTCTATTAGTAGTCGCAGGTGTTCTCCTCACGGAAACGCTCAACTCCAACGTGCCTCAGGTAGTTCAGGAAAGAGGAGAGGGCGAGGATGT
This sequence comes from Caldifarciminota bacterium, assembly GCA_027002825.1. Lineage (GTDB taxonomy): Bacteria > Hydrothermota > Hydrothermia > LBFQ01 > LBFQ01 > JAADCS01. Next base: position 2,314 of record JALWZG010000089.1, on the reverse strand, counting down.
CCCATGCGGCCATCTCAACTGCGCGGGCGGTGTCCTTTGCTGCGAGTCTGAGGTAGGTCCCGAGCTTCAGGCTGTCCCTCACCATAGAGGAGAAGAGAACTCAAGGCGCCTCTGGGCGTAGGAGAACAGACGGGGGATCCTGTCGTAGGGAACCTCACCCTTTACGATGCGCAACACGTGCTTCTTCACGACAGCGTGAGCGCCCTGAACGGTGGAGTCGGCCATGAAGCCGCCCTCACTCAGACAGAACCGCTCAGCAAAGTACTGGGAAAAGAGAACGACCAGCATACTCACCTCCCTTCTTTAAGGGGGTTATACCCTTTCTCAGTGTAGAGGCCGATGGACTCGTAGAAGAGGACCACCACACCGAGGTTGTTGAATGTGGAGTATGAAACGTTTTTACGATCCAGATCTCTCAAAAATTCGGCCACGTCTCTGAATAGGATTCGCCTCAGGTGATCGGCCCTCTGCTTCTCGCACGTTCTCCTGTAGTTCATCATATCGCACCGGAAGGTCAGGAGTTCGGGGTACCTATCCCCCGGCCCACGTCCCCACCGGTTATGCCCCAGCGCACCGGGAGGGAGTCGGAGAGGGACCACCCGTTGAAGCAGGCTCCGAGGACGGTCGCCGTGTCCGACGTGGCGTCCGGGCCGAATATGTCCTTCTCAAAGGCCACGGCCACTATCCAGATCATCTCCTCCCTCCGTCGTGCCGTACTCCTCTATCCGTTTTACTATGTCCGGGCGGTTCTGCGCTATGTGCCAGTACACCAGACCGAGGCTCCCGCCAGGTTTCACTTTGCCGAAGGCTTCGGCCATGGCGTGGAAGCAGGAGTAGGCCATGGCAGCCCTCTCCGCCTTTAAGGGTGCGAGGGAATCACCAGAGGAGAGGACGTGGGCGACGTATCTGGCCAGTCCCTTCTGCATGTACTCTATGGCCTCGTACTTGTTCTTCTGGAGCAGGGAATCCACCTTTCTGTTCAGCTCGTCCTTGAGGACCCACGAGCATGAGACGAGCGCTATCTCCCTATCACCGTCCTCCATCGCATAGGTGTCGTCGGAGAAGACGCGTGTGATAGGCAGGTATATCCTTTTGTTGAGAAGCCGGTTGAGCTCTTTCTCCTCGTCAAAGAGGGCGACTGCTATGTCCTTGGGGGACTTCCCCTGCTTCAGGTCATAGGCTATGCGGTGGTGGAGGTCCGTCCAGCGGAAAGAGGGGTTAGCAGAGGCAAAGATACCCACGATCTCGGCCATGTCTCTCATCAGCCTCCCCTCCTCTCCGAGCTCTATCCTTCCCTCACCCCCACCGCATCCTGCGAGCGCCAGAGCCGCAATCAGAAAGATCCCCCTTTTCATACCCACCTCCTACTCCACCACCGTGAAGATGTGGTACGGGTCCTCCGTGCCGCGCCGGGCGGGACATATCCCCTTTGCCGGGTTGTTTCTCCTCGTGCCGCAGTACCTACAGACGTACCGCTTCCCCGCCCTTATCCACTCGTGGGGCAGGCTCGTGCCGGGACACTTCCCGGCCACCGGGTTGTTCCTCTTCATGCCACAGCGTGCGCATACGTATCCTGTCATATCCACCGCCTATCATAGGCATGTCCTGTTGGACACTGTGTGGCTGGAAACATGATCGGTGATCTCCAAAAGTTTACCCCTTCGGGCTTAGAATAGGCGCCCAAGGGTGGCACCGACCCAGGACGGAGGGTCGTCGTCCCCCGGTGCCGGGGACAACCACAACCGGGAGGAGTGTAAGATGAGCAACCCCACCGTAGTTAGGAGATCTCCCTTCAATCTTCCCTTAGTTGGCGAAATCGGCGACGTCGCAAGTGTCGCCGCATACAGCGCGCAGGTGGGGAAATCGGGCTGCAGAGGTCGGCCCGAAACTTAAGGATAACGGGGTAAAGCCGTCCTATGCAAAGTCTGAAGGTAGCCTTACGCAACTTTGTTTTGCTTTTCAGGATAGCCCCCCTTGAGGTCCTGATGTTTCTGGGGCTGATGTTACCCTCGGGCCTTGCGCCCGGTTTCGTGGTCCAGATCATAAGCGAAGGGGAAGTCCTCCAAAGTACTACCCTCCTGATCGTAGCCGTCGCCTTACTCCTATTTATGGACAGCATCACGTACCCCCTGAACGCGTACATCAGCGGCAATCTTACCGAGAAGTTCTCCAACTACATGGCGGAGAGGATCTTCTCAAAGCTGGAGGAGTTTCGGAACGTAGAGCAGCTTGAGTCCCCCGACGTACACAACCGTCTGGAGGTCATCAAGAGCATGGCGAGGTACGCCCCGGCGAGCTTCCTCTGGACCTTCTC
>JALWZG010000088.1:19285-42715 GCA_027002825.1 Caldifarciminota bacterium | reverse complement strand
GCACAAAGAACTTCGCCAGGGGGCTGGAGGTGTTCTCGGTTTCCATAGCCCTTGTTGAGGGGAACACACCCGTCCTCGGCGTCATACACATACCCGCAAGGGGAATGAGCGTCTGGGCCTGGAGGGGTGGAGGGGCGCACACACGGGAGGGCAGGTTGGTTTTGGACGAGGGTGGACCTTTGGACGAGTCCTTTTTGGCCACGGGTTTTCCGCACGGCAACCCCGAGCTGGTGGACCCGTACATAGAGGGTTTGAGGAGGGTCCTGAAGAGGGCCATGGCCGTGAGAAGGCTTGGAAGCGCCGCCTACGATCTCGCCATGGTGGCCTACGGTATGTTTGACGCCTTCTGGGAGTTCGGACTCGCCCCTTGGGATACGGCTGCCGGTGCCGTGATAGTTGAAGAGGCCGGAGCGCTTTTGGGTGAGATAGACGGCTCACCTTGGGACATAAACAGTCCCACGATCCTCACGGGCAAAAAGGTCCCGTACGCGCAGATACTGGAACTCCTCGCCGTTTAGATCAGGAAGTAATCGCCCACGTTCTGCCTGTACTGAACGGCCTCCGCTATATGGTGGACCTGTATGTCCTCCTGACCCTCCAAGTCGGCTATCGTCCGGGCGAGTTTCAGGATTCGGGTTATCCCCCTCGCCGATATACCCATCTTCTCAACCGCACCCTTCAGGAGCAGATCCGCCTGCTGATCCAGTCTGCAGAACTCCTTCAGCATCTTTGGCGTCATCTGACTGTTGGTGTACACGTTCGGGTAATCCCTGAAACGTCTAAGCTGTATCTCCCGCGCCCTCTGAACCCTCTCGCGTATCCTTTCGGAGGGTTCGCTCTTCAACCCCTTGAACTCCTCGTATTTCAGGGGCTGGACGCTCACGAAGACGTCTATCCTGTCCAGAAGTGGCCCGGATATCCTGCTCTGATAGCGTTTTATGGCCGAAAGGGAACACGTGCAGGTCTTGTTTTTATCACCGTAGTGTCCGCACGGGCAGGGGTTCATCGCGGCCACGAGCATGAAGCGGGCCGGGAACGTAGCCGTACCCCTCGCCCTGCTTATACGCACCACTCCGTCCTCTAAGGGTTGCCTCAGGGCCTCAAGGGCAGCCCTGTTGAACTCCGGCAGCTCGTCCAAAAAGAGGACACCGTTATGGGCGAGGGAAACCTCACCCGGTCTGGGGACGCTTCCCCCTCCTATGAGGGCGATATCGGATACGGTGTGGTGGGGGGATCTGAAGGGACGTGTTCGGATGAGACCGACTCCGGAGGGAAGGAGACCGGCGACCGAGTATATCTTCGTCGTCTCTATGGCCTCTTCCAGACTCATGGGAGGTAGAACCGTGGGTATCCTCCTCGCGAGCATTGTCTTACCCGATCCCGGAGGTCCGATCAGGAGCATGTTGTGCGCCCCAGCCGCCGCAACCTCCGCCGCCCTTTTGGCGTAGTCCATCCCCTTTACCTCCTCCATGTCAACATCGTACAGGGGTGGCCCTTCCTCCGGGTTGTACTCAACCCTCTTGAGTTTGAGGTTGCCGTTTATGAAGTCCACGGCTTCCCTGAGGGAGGAGACGGCAAAAACGCTGACGTCCCTGACCACCGCCCCCTCATAAGCGTTTCCCGAAGGTACCACTAGGGAAAGTCCGTTCTCCCTCGCCAGAAGTGCGGCCGGGAGAACACCTGAGACCTTTCTGAGGGAGCCGTCAAGGGCCAGCTCACCGATAAAGATGTAGTTTAAAAGCCTCTCCGCCGGAACATAACCGAAAGCGGCGAGAACGCACATGGCTATGGGTAGGTCCAAAAGCGTCCCCTCCTTCTTTATATCCGCGGGGGCGAGGTTTACCCTGATGCGTCCCGGAGGGAAGGGGAAACCGGAGTTCTTTATGGCGGAGTGTATCCTCTCCTTGCTCTCCCGGACCTCCGCGTCGGGCAACCCCACGATGACGAACTTCGGAATCCCCTTTGCGTAATCCACCTCAACCTCCACCTTCACGCCTTCAACACCCCAATATATGGCGGAATAGGTTTTGGAGTACACGCTGTATTTTAAACGTGTTCGGAGAACCGGTTGCCCAAAGCCACCAATTCCGCCCCTTTCCACGGTAGAATACCTACCATGAACGTATCCGAGGTTCTGCTCTGGTTCTTCGGGCTGACCGCCATAGTCGGTGCTTTCACCGTCGTGATGAACCCCAACCCGTTTTACGGCGCTCTGGGACTCCTCATGAACTTCCTATCCCTGGCCGCCATCTACATGCTCCTTCAGACACCCGTTCTCTCCCTCTTGCAGGTCATAGTGTACGCGGGGGGAATCGTCGTCTTCTTCCTCGTCGTCATAATGCTCCTTGACCTCAGGGGAGACGCCGGGGACAGGGAAATCTCCATAAAAGGCGTTTTCGCCCTTATGACGGTTGTGGTGTTCGCCGTAATATCCACGGCGGGGGTCTTCCTCTACCCCTTTGAGGGTTTTGACTTCTTCTACGTCTCCGCCAAAGCCATAGGAAGGTATATGCTCACGGATGGCCTCTTCGCCTTTGAGCTCTCCTCCTTCCTCATACTCGTGGGTGTTGTGGTCGCCATATCGGTGATAAAGCTCAAAAAGGAGGAGAGGTGATGACCCCGTCCTTCCTCCTCTCCCTCGCCCTGGTGGTTTTCTTCATAGGTCTTTTTGGGGTCCTCTTCCGCAGGAACTTCATCGTGGTGCTGATGAGCCTTGAGCTCATGCTCAACGCCGCCAACTTCGCCCTTGTCGTCGTATCCCAGACCTTTGGAGAAATGGGCGTGGAGGGGCATTTCCTCGTCCTTATGGTCCTGATGATCGCAGCGGTGGAGGTCTCCATAGGTCTGGCCCTCGCCGTTCATATGTACAGGACGGGGGAAAGTGTGGACGTGGAGGAGTTCAACCGACTTCCAAGGTAGGACTTGAGGAGGATCCCACCTGCGGCTCTGCTCTTTTTGGGATACGCCCTCATCTCCACGGTTGGGGGTGTGATACTCCACCTACCCTTTATGCACAGGGGGGAGGTGTCCTTTTTTGACGCCCTTTTTACGGCAACCTCCGCCGTGTGCGTTACGGGGCTGATAGTGGTCGATACGGCGACGGCCTGGACCTTCTGGGGTAAGGCCTTTTTGGCCGTTCTAATACAGATGGGTGGCCTGGGTTATATGACCCTAACCGCCCTCCTCCTCGCAGCCGTCGGATCAAAGGGTTCCTTGAGCGTTAGGAAGATGGTCGCCATGAGTGTTGGGAGCCTGGAGATCGGAGGGGTGATAGGTCTGGCCAAAAGGATAGTCCTCACAGCGCTGCTCTTTGAACTTCTTTTCGTCATACCGCTTTTTCTCGCCTTCTCAGGTGATTTCAGCCTTCCGGCGGCGTTGGGACACGCCATCTTTCACAGCATAAGCGCCCTGAACAACGCCGGATTTTCAACCTTCTCAAACAGTCTGATGGATTACGCCCTCAACCCGACGGTGAACCTGAGTATCGCCTTTCTAATAGTGTGGGGTGGGATCGGTTTCAAGGTCTGGAGGGGGATTTACGAGAGGATCAGGGGCAGGAGGAGGAGGTTGGACCTCCACGAGAAGTTGGTCGTACTCTCCACGTCTGTCCTCGTGATCTTGGCAACCCTGACCTTCTACACCCTCGTCCCCCAGACGGATTCGGTATGGACATCCCTGTTCGCGGCCATAACACCGAGAACGGCCGGTTTCAACACGGTTGACTACTCCTCCATGTCCCCCTTCGGCAGGTTTGCCACCATGGTGCTCATGTTTATAGGGGGGAGTCCGGGGGGGACGGCCGGGGGTGTCAAGACCATAACCGTCACACTCATAGTCCTATGGTTGATAAGCACGTTGAGGGGTCAGGACAGGGTGGTGGCCTTTAAGAGGACGGTTTCGGAGGGAGCGGTCGTGAAGGCGTTCCAAACCTTCGTCCTGGCCATATTCTCCGTTCTGACCTTTACCCTGATCCTACTTCTGAGCGAGCGTGAGGTCGTGGAGCGTGTGGGTTTTTTGAACTTCTCCTTTGAGGTCATATCCGCCTTCGGTACGGTCGGTCTCTCCACCGGAAGCCTCTCAACCCCCAACGTCAGCCTATCGGCCGACTTCACCCCCTTTGGGAAAGCCCTTATAATGCTCGCCATGATCATCGGAAGGGCGGGTTATCTGGTCTTCGCCGCGTCCCTCATACGCACCAGGCCTACGCTCTTCAAGTACGCGGAAGAGGAGGTGGTCGTCTGATGCAGGTGATGGTCATAGGTCTTGGTAGGTTCGGGTCATCCCTTGCGGAGGCCCTCATAGAAAGGGGACACGAGGTGATCGTGATAGACAAGGACGAAAACCTCGTCCAGCGCTTCGTGGGCAAGACGGACACGGCGGTGGTCGCCGATGCGACCAACGATACCGTTCTGAGGAGTTTGGGAGCAGGGGAGGTGGACGTGGTGGTCGTCGCCATAGGGGACGACGTTGAGGCGAGCGTTCTGGTGTGTATAAGCCTTATGGATCTGGGTGTGAAGAAGATCATAGCAAAGGCGGAGGACGAGAGACACGCGAAGATACTGACACGTCTCGGTGTAAACCAGGTGGTTCAACCGGAGAGGGATTCCGCCCGGCACGTGGCAGACCTGATATCCTACCCATCTTTCTCGGACTGGTTCCTCGTGAGCGAAAACCACTCCATAGTTGAGATAAAGGTTCCCAAGGACTTCGTGGGTAAGAGGATAAGGGACCTGGACCTCAGGCGCAGGTACAACGTCCTCGTAATAGGCATAAGGAGAAAAGAACCCGTGTTTGACAGAAAGGGTGAGATAACGGATTTGAAGGAGGTGTTCATAGCGCCCCCGGATCCGGACGAGGAGCTTCAGGAGGGGGACACGTTTGTCCTGCTTGTGCCTTCCGATTCCCTGGAGGAGGTCGCGAGGTGGAAGGATTGAAAATGACCACCTACCCCTTGTATAATACCGGATTAATGGCCACGCGAAAGCTGTTCTCAATACACCTCTCCTCCGACCTGCTGTTCGCCCTCGCGGAGATCAGGAAGGTGGTGGAGAGGGTCCTGCGACTTTTCACTGATGACGAGGAGGTTGTATCCGATATGGTGAGCATATTTGACGAGGCCGTCTCAAACGCCATGAGGCACGCCTATCCTAAGGGTGAGACCGGTCCCGTAAAGGTTGAACTCCTCATAAGGGAGAGGGGAGAGGACAGGCGCTTCATACTTAGGGTTTACGATGAGGGCGATATGCCGGAAGGCATGGAAGGGGATCTGAGCGGGTACAAGGTGGACGTAATAAAGAGGATAGAGCAGGGAAAGGTGGGCGGCCTTGGCTTGCACTTCATTTCAAACCTGTCCGATGGGGTTTTTTGGAGAAAGCTCAAGAAAGGGAAGTACCTACAGGTTGAAAAGAGGTTTTGAGCCATGAGGACCAAGGTTAGGTTCAGTTTGCTGTTCAAGTTCTTCATCCTCTTCGGTTTCATACTCCTCTTCGTAATAGGTGTCTCCACCTTCATCATAACGCGCATAGTTGAAAACGAGATAAGGGAGCAGGTTGAGTGGAGGGGTATATCCCTGGCCAAATTCCTCGCGTCCCAGGCGGCTGAGGCCTTACTCCAGGAGGACGACCTGACACTGGTAAGTACTACGACGGGTCTCAAGAGGTCCAACCCAGGTGTTCTGAAGGCCGTCGTCCTTGATAGGAAAGGTATACTCGTGTCCCACAGCGACAGCATACTCCTGAAGGACAAACCCTACAACGTGAACCTCAAAAGGCCTTACAAGGTGGTGAAGGACAAACTCTCAGGTGTTTCCATAGACGTGAAGCTCTTTGACACGGGTAAGGCCATAGGGGTTGCGATTCCCATGGTGGACAGGATAGACAAAAGGGTTCTCGGCGACGTCTACGTTTTCCTCTCAAAGGATGTGATAGAGGAGGCGGTATCCCGCACCCTGATGGTCTTAATGGCGATAGGTGCGGGTGCCGTTGTGTTGGGCCTTATAGCGACCCTACTGTTCTCACGTCTCATCACACGCAACATAGAGATCCTGCTTCAGGACTTGGAGGAGATAGGAAAGGGCAATCTCGATCACCGCATAAGGGTCAGGTCCAACGACGAGATAGGCCTCATAGCAGAGGCCATCCAAAGCATGAGCAGACAGCTGAAGTTGGCCCAGGAGAAGCTGATAGAATCGGAAAGGATAAAGCACGAGGTTGAGGTGGCCCGGAGGATTCAGAGCATCCTCCTCCCCAGAACCCTCCCCAACATAAAGGGTTATCAGTTCGCCGCCGCCTATCACCCCGCCCTCATAGTGGGTGGGGATTACTACGATTACTTCAGGATGCTCAGAGGTCAGTGGGGCTTCCTTGTCGCCGACGTGTCGGGGAAGGGGGTTGGAGGTTCACTGGTCATGGTGATGTTCAGGACCATAATACACTCGGAGGCCCCTATATCCTCCTCGGCCAAGGAGATCGTCCTCAAAGCCCATGAGAGCATATCCGGGGAGATCCCCGATGATATGTACATAACGTGTGGTGTGGCCGCCCTCAACCCCAAAGATTCACGACTCTCCCTGGTCTCGGCGGGACACAACCCGCCGCTTTACTACAACGCCTCAGTCGGAAAGTCCACCTACGTGGAGATTGAGGGGGCACCCGTTGGTCTGACGATGTTGGACAAGCACACCATGGGTGAGGTCCTTGAGGAGTACACGCTCAACCTCCAAAAGGGGGATACGGTCATGCTCTACTCCGACGGTATAACGGAGGCCGTGAACCCCCGTGGGGAGCAGTTTGGAGAGGCGAGGCTCAAGGAGGTCTTCACGGAACTCGCCGGAAGCGGGAAGAGCGCCGAGGAGATAAAGGACGGTATCCTTGACGCCTTAAAGGAGTTTACCAAAGGCGCCACCCAATCCGACGATATAACCCTCCTGATTCTGAAGGTGGACTAATCTATCCTCTCGTTCCAGACCAGCCCGTCCTCCGGGATGAGGATGAAGTTGTCTATGAGGCGGGCCTCGGGAAATCTGACGGCTAAGGCCAAAAGCACCTTTCCCTCAACCCTTTCAACGGGCTGGAGGTCGGGTAGGCTTGCTATTTCTATGTAGTCTATCTTCCCAAGGGGAGCCTCCGTCCTGAGAAGTTTTTCCATCTCCGCTTTTATCCTCTTGGGATCCCTCTCGCCTGAGAACATCATCTCCTTTCCGAGTTTCAGGGCCCTGTAAAGGGCGGTGGCCTGTTTTCGGCTCTCCGGCGAGAGGAGTCTGTTCCGGGAGGACATGGCGAGTCCGTCCGGCTCCCTCACGGTCTCGTGCGGCACTATTTCAAGGTCAAGGTTGAGGTCTTCGACCATCCTCTTCACTATGTAGTACTGCTGGGCGTCCTTCAGGCCGAAGACGGCGAAGTGGGGCTTTACTATGTTGAAGAGCTTCAGGACTACGGTTGCGACCCCCCTGAAGTGTCCGGGGCGGTGGGCCCCTTCCATGTACCTGTCAAGGTTTTCAACCTCAACGAACGTGGAGTATCCGGGTGGGTACATGCCCTCCGGGGAGGGGAGGAAGAGAACCTGCACCCCCTCCATTTCCAGTTTGTACCTGTCCTCATGGAGCGTTCTCGGATACCTCTGAAAGTCTCCGGGATCGTCAAACTGTATGGGGTTGACGAAGATGCTTACGACGGTTACGTCGGACTCCTTCCTCGCCTTCCGTATGAGCCTCAGGTGTCCCTCGTGGAGGGCGCCCATGGTCGGCACGAAGCCTATGACCTTTCCCTCACCCCTCAGCTGCTTCAGGAAAAGCTGCACCTCCTTTGGGCTTTCAAACACCAACATGGCGGCATCCTCAGACGTCTATTACAACGGATGCCCTCCAGATGCCCCTCTCCCTTTCAACGTGGAGCTTGTGTCGCGCCACGGCTTTCAGGTGTCGCTTCACCTTGTGCTTCTCCGGGTCAAAAGGCTCTCCACCCATCTTTGCGAACATGACGAACTTGTCACCCTCAAACTCTATCTCCACGTCAAACTGCCTGTACACCATTTTGTGGACTTCAAACTCGTACAACAGGTGGGAGAGCCACTTGTGGAGGAGTTCCTCCAGGTCCTCGGCTTCAAACTGCGCCTCTTTTTCCTGGTGGATCTTTATACCGTAGAGCGTGCCGAGAAGCTCCCTGAAAAAAGCCCTGGCGCTCTCAACGAAGAGCTTGTTGAGGTCCATGCTGCTGACCTCAAAGCCTATTTCCGCCGTATGTGAAAGCGGTTTGTAAGCCATGCGCTCACCTCCTTTTGTCTTTCTTTTTCTCCTCCTTGGCCTCCTCAAGTTTGTGGGCGACGCAGTCGCACTCTATCACGGGTGTAAAGGTGCTTTTGGCGGTTATCTGGAGTTCCTCGTCCCCACATCCGGAGTTCTTGAACCTGTGGACGAGGACGGCCTGGGCGGAGAAGGGCTTGAACGTCAGGAAGGTCTCCTTCATACCCTCAAAGCTCAGAGGCTCCATCGTATAAACCGGTACATCCTTGAACCTTATGCGATCCCCTCCTATCACCCTTATGCCGAGGAGGTCAAAAACCGTGTTCTCACTCCCAACCCCGCTGACCATCACCCCTCCGTTCATGTAGTACCTCATGTCGGCGTTGGGGACGTTCTCAGGTGCGTAGACGGCGACAAACAATGTGTCAATTGAGGAGGACTTGAGCTTCCACGGGTCAAGCACACCGCAATCGCTGTACCTGACGGACAGGACCTTTCCACGGTCCGTTTCACCGTACCGTTTCCCCTTCAGGAAGTTGTCACTGAAGAAGAGGACGTCCCCCGCCTTCAGGCCAAAGGTCTGGGAGAACTTGGTGGAGTAATCCGCGTAGTTCCTACACGTGAACGCCCTGTGCAGGGTGTAATTCAGCTCAAACCGAAGACTGGCGTTCTGTGACCTGGCGTCCACCACGGTCTTCACCTTCCAGGCGTAAGGCGCCTTTACAGTGAAGCTGTTCTTACCGTTAACCGTAGGCTCAACGGCGGGCAATATCCTGTCATCCCTGGAGCATACGGGTTTGAACTCCAGTTCAACCTTTACAGGGTTTTGTTTGCTGAACACCTGACAGCTCGGAGGTTGGTACAGGACAACCGGGTTTTCGTCCCGAACCACGTGCCATCCGTTTCCTATGGGGGTTCCCGTGGTGATCTTTCCAGGGGTTCCGGGCTTCAGACGGACGGCAAATCCGAACCTCTTTCCGAGGACCTCTTTCAGGGATTTACCCTCGGCGTTGAAACCGTCGTTTACGCGTATGGCGACGTATTTGTCCTGTGAGATGTCGGCCTGGGGTTTGACGGAGACCTTCATGGTGATCATGGTCTCCTCAAGCGCTATCACCTTCAGGACGTTTCCCATCTTATCGGAAAGCTTGTTCGTTATGAGGATTATGGCCTGAAGCACATCCCTCACGGCCGTGGAGGGGATCTTGTACTCGTGGACCTCGTAGACGTACTCGCTCTCAAGGTTTATAAGCCACATCTTACCGACCAACCCGTAGGAGTCCTCACCTATGAGTATGTCTATGAGGTAAGGTGTCTTGTTCGCCGCGGTGTCATCCCTGTGGAGGGCGGCGTTTTTGGGGTTGTTCATGAGCTTTGAGAAGGTTCCGAATTTGGTTTCGGAGTAGGAGACACCTACGATTTCTATGGAGTTGTTGGAGTTTCTCACAATCCTCTCCCTCGCCTTTTTGGCTATCACGGCCATGTAGGTCCGGAGGTTTCCCCTGAAGTTCTGGGTGTACCTGCCTGCCGGGTTCACGGCGATCCTAGCCTTGATGTACACCTTTGGGGGGGAACACACGGAGTAGGGTAGTTTGGAGGTCTTCGCAAAGGATAAAACGGGAAGAGAAAGCAGAAAAATTATAATTGGAAATCTTCTCCTCAACTTCATAAGGCGAAAATTATAAACCCGAAAGTAATTCCACATGCCCCGGTGTGGATACCCGTTCTCCTTTACAATTCCACCGTTCGTGCTTGAGCGGGTGTACACCGGCAAGGAGAGGTTCATCCGGGTGGTGGCGGATATGGAGAGAAGCCACAGATACGTGGTCTTTGAGATCGCCCAGGCCAACGGTGTATCAAAGGGATACGTGAGCAGGATATTCAGGGAGTTTTTTCTGAAAAAGGGGCTTTCGGAGAGGGAAGGTGAGCTCTTTGACATGTGTGTCAAGGCGATAGGCACCCCTTCCGAGAGGTACGCCTTTGAGATTTTGAAGATACTTCCGGCACCCTCTTCTCCCGAGCGCTTGAGGGCGTTTTTTGCTCTGCCTTATGAGCGTTTACCCCTGAAACACAAGCTGAACCGTGTCCTGATGGGCATGGGTATGGGAAGGGTTTCACCCGGACACGCCGTTAAGATGGCCGAAACCATAAAGTGTGAGGCCTTGCGCAAGGGAAAGAAGATGTACATCCCCTTCTCCTCGCTTTTGAAGATGAACGCCCTTATGCTCATGGGGAGGCACAGGGAGGTGGTGGAGGTATACGAGGAGGAGATAAGCCAATACGACTTCGGAAGCCTGAACCCCGTAGTGCTTATAAACGCCCTCGGAATACTCTCTTTGTCCGCCCCCAACGCCGGGAATATGGGGGTGGTTAAGAGGCTGGTGAGGGCGGTCGGCAGGAGGAGGTTCACCAACCCGTACCTTGAGAGGGTCAGGGTAAAGGCCCTGGTCAACGCCCTGATAAACCTCGGATACATAAGGGATGCCCACGGAGTGCTGCGGAGGACAAGACTTGATTACGGCGACAGGAAGGTACATGAGGCGGCAGTACTGTCCTCCCTACTCAGGGCCGAACTACTCCGCCACAACCCCGAGGTTGATAACGACATGGAGAGGTTTTGGATAAGGCACTACAAGGTGATGCTCAAGATGTGCCTCGGAATGCCCGTTTCGGAAGCCGAGTTTGAGGAGACCTATCCGGGGAGGTTCCGGGAGGGTATATTCCTGCAGGCTTATCTGGTGGCCCGGTGTACGTTTGCCGCTTACAGGGGTGAGGATCCCCGGAGTTATCTGATGGATATATCGGAACAACCGACCGATTCCATATACAGGAGGATAGTTAGAGCGGTCCTCACGGGTAAGGTGGGCGGCCTCAGGGACAACCCGCGGGAGAACGTGGCCAGATTGTGGATAAGGGGAAGGCTTGAGGAGGCAGTCTCAACGGCAAAGGAGTACGGTCTACTCCTACACCTCAACTTTATGGCCGCGGTGTATCCGTACAGGTTCTCCCGTCTTTACGGTTTCAGGGACGTTATAAACGTCCTCAGGTTCTCCCTGCCCCACAGGGTGAAGTTCTACCACAGTAGGAAGGAGGTGTGGATTGACGGACGCACCGTCAAGTTCAAGAGTGAGAGGAACTACAGGGACGCCGTTGCCCTCCTGACCGAGAACGCCAGCCTTTCCACTTCAACTGTGAGGTACCTCAGGAGGAGGCTCGGAAACGTGTTTCTGGTAAAAGGGGGCAGGGTTTATCCGAGGGTTGATGTGGGGTGAGGGCCGAGCTTTAGTAAACAAAGCGGGATTTTGGATAATACCTGGCATAAGTGCGTTAATTTTCTGTCCACCTGTGAACACGTGTAGGCGTTAAAATCCCAACAATGAGAGCATACATCTACACGATCGTCAGTGTTCTACTCATAGGGTCATTGCTCCTTGGAGGGTGTAAGAAGGGGTCCGACAGTGGAGGCCCCACGGGTCCGGAGACACCTCCCCCTCTCGGCGGCAGTCCCGCGATTCTATCAACAACTGCTGTAAACGATGGGCAGGACTTGAGGATAGACTGGAGCTACGTTGAGAACGCGAAAGGGTACAAGGTCTACTGCGATGGAAGCGAGATATGGAGTGGTACGGATACAACTTTCACGATACCGGGTCGCAATCACGTCTGCCAGAGGGTGGAGGTCTCCGCGTACAACGAGGGCGGGGAGAAAAGGACGTTCATAGACCTAACGCCCGTCTCCGCTTCCCTATCCGGACTGGTATCCCACGACGGCACATCGGGTTATTCATGGGTTAAAATGGACTTCTCAACGGGTGATGCGGTTGTTGTACAGCAGTCATCCGTGGATCCCAACGTTCCCAACACGGGATGGTTCCTGTTTTTCAACAACGGTGGGACCCCGGAGTTCAGGGACGTAGGTATGACCCCAATCGGCCAGGCCAAGATGGAGCTGGCATTTACGGCTAACACGAGCGGTAGTCTGGCCCCCGGTATGGGCAACTATCGCGTCATCAGACAGGTCGCTTCCGGAGGTTTCTACTTCTTCTGGGCGGATAACACGGCCATCGGCTACGGTTCTATGGACAACAGGGATTACTTCGGCGCCATCAGGGTGTTGAGCATAAGCGGTTCAGGTCCCTACACCGCGGAGATTGAGGTTTATATGCAGCTCAACGTCCCCGGCCTGCGCTGGGTGCCGGAGGTAGCGGCGAACTCAAAGGGAGGTGGGCTATGATGTTTATTCTACAGCCCTATGGGGGAATGGATTACTTTGCGATGGACCAGTGGAACGCGTACGCGCGCTCTTGGGATAGCGTGTGGACGGAGAGTGATGTGGAATATACCGCATCACGGGTCTCGTATGTACCCGCTTACGGCGCAGCGCTCGGAGGCAGGTTCGGAAGTTTCACATTCCTCTTAGACGTTCGCCCCATCTCGCTGAGGAGGGAGATTTCGGCGAAATGGTTTGTACCGCTTTACCAGAAAATGGAACTCTCGGGTGCGATATTCGGGGTGAACTTAGGTGTGACGAAAGGCTTCGGCAACCTTGACTTCTCAGCCTATCTCAGACTCCTCTATCCCTATGTGAGACTCTCGTTTGAGGAGAGTTGGATTTATTACGACTACTACAGGCTCACAGCAACCATGAAGCCGAGCAGTTTCGGAGGGGGCCTTGCCCTTGAGATCGCCTACCGGGTTCATCCTCTGATAAGCGTGGGCTTCAACGCCGGATACGACCATCTCGTCCTCTGGAAGTACAGGGGAGATGCCACGTATACCGTTCTTGATCCGGAAGGCAAACCCGTAAAGGACTCAACCCTGACCAACGAAGTTCTCGTGTACTTTCCACCCCACGACGCCCCCTACTTTTCAGCTATAAAGCACTTATACATAATGGATGACCTACACCTCCCCTGGTACTTCAAGGACAACCTCAGCGGCACGCGTTTGAGGTTCTTTGTGAGGTTAAACCTCGGAGGTGGAAGATGATATACGTAGGGCCTATCCTTTACGGTGGTCTTGCGACGGCCGAGATGCTGAGCTGGGATACGACTGGATACAGCCTTGATATAGGCAAGACCTTTGGAGGAGGGCTGAGGGGGTACTATTCATGGCCTCTCGGATTTCAAACGGGTCTGGCCGTCAGGTACGACGTCCTTCTCTTTAGGATAGACGCCGAGGCCTCCGATAGTAGAGGGTACACGCGCATAAACGTCTCCAGTCTTTCGCTTGAGCCTTTTGTGTCCTTTGATGGGGGTTTTGGACCGCTCTCCCTTAGGACGTACTTGGGGCTTCCCCTGGTGGTCAGCTCCTCTGCGGAGTACGAGGAGTACAGATATTCCCGTTATACCGATCCCATGACCGGAGAGGTTGTTGAAAATGAGGAGACCGAGAACTACACCCTGAGCTCCGGAACGGCCCTCGGTCTCAACCCGGCCTTCTCCCTGAGGTTCAACCTCGGCAGGGTTGTGCCGTACTTGTCCCTGAGCTATCCTATCCTGAGTGTTAGGGGATACTGGGGCGTTGATGAAGATGGAGATCGCGTATTCCTCGCCTATGGGTGGTGGGTAGAGTGGGGAGACAAGTGTGGAAACCTGTGCAAGACCGTTGACTTCTCCGGTCCGCGTCTGGGGTTGGGTGTGGATGTGAGGGTGTGGTGATGAGGTAGAAATGTCGGGTGTTGCCCTTTTGACGTTTGGATACGTTCCGCCGTTGGGGGATGTAGGGTTGGGTGGATGGTTGAGGGTAGGTGGAGGTGGGGGATATGTTTATGAAAGGTTGGAAGGTATTTATAAAACTTCCCTGCCTTACTACGGCTACGCAGATACGGTTGTGGTTTACAGAAGTGGCTACCCTACATTTCAGGGAAGTCTAGGCGTGCAAGTCGGTCCTAAGATGTTTAACACCTTCCGACTCGGTATGTTTTCAGCTATAGAGTACGGCTACTCCTTAGTTGGCGATGTGAGGCGTCTGCTTGACTTTGATATATACCCTTTGTCCCTCTTCTGGAGTGCAAGCGCTGGCGGATTCTCCATCGGTATTTATTGGGGATGGATGCTCTGTATAAACAACTTAGCTTCGGGTAGGGAACGCGTCTTCAGCGTATACGGAAAGCTTAAGAGGAAAGGTGTGCTTTCGCTGGCCTTTGAGTACATGAGTTGTAGAAGACAGTGGAATTTCCCGATTGAATACGTTTATATCACGGACAACGGTATGAACTTATACATCGCAGTCGTTCCCCAGCTATACTGGTATGACACCTATTATAAGTTGGAGAACATAACAATTGAAAGGGTTTACGGGAGGGACGTTCGGGTAAGCGTCGGGGTTATACTTAGCATTACGGATATCGGGATAGGGCGTAAAGCAAAACCGGAGGTTATAAAGGATGAAGGGGAAGATTAAGGCTGCAATTCTTGTCCTGGCCCTTATCTCGTTGATAGGAGGATGTACGTACAAGCACCTTGATAGATACTTAGTGAAGCCGGAGCGTATAAAGAGCGGCAGGGCTGCAGGTATAAAGTTCCACATGTGGGACGGAAGCGTATATGTGGCGGAGAGCATAAAGGTGGAGGGGGATTACATAACTTTTAAGGGAAGCCTTTACTCTCCTTCAAGAAGGCTCGTAGAGGAGGGAAGGTTTAAACTTCATAAGGATAGCGTAGCCCTGGTGGAAGTCAACGAGTACTCTTTATCACTTAACAAGGTTCGCACCCTTTTGATAACAGTAGACGTTGTAATGTGTGCTATAAGTTGGGCACCTTTGGCATTTGTCATAGCAAAGGCCGCTTTCGGCTCCTGTCCCGTGTATTACACGTATGACGGTCACAGGTGGAACCTTGAGGCCGAAGGCTTCTCCATGTCCGTGGCGAAGTCCCTGATGGAAACCGATATTGATATGCTTGAGAGGACACCTCCTGCAGGTACCCTTTCCGTAGTGGCCAAGAACGAGGCCCTTGAGACCCAGTACATAGTGGACCAGAAGCTGATACTCGTTGAAAAGGGCCAGGACGAGGAAGTATATACAACACCAGACGAGAGGACCTTCCTGAGGGTGAAGAACGAGGGGCCGGTGAAGGCGTTTCTGACGGAGGATGGGAACAGGACAGATATGGTAAAGGTAAGGGACGGGTACGAGTACAGGAGCTGGGCTGATTCCAACAACCTCCTAACTCCGGAGACCTTAAGGGTCAGGATAGAGGTTGAGAGGGCTGGAAGGAAGGGTCTCGTGATAACCTACAGGCAAACGCTGATGACGACTTTTCTCCTCTACCAGAGCATAGCCTATATGGGATGGGACTATCCGAAATACCTAAAGATGCTTGAGGAGAAGGGAAAGGGTAGTTTTCAAAAAACAGGGGTATTTGAGAAACTCGGAAAGTTGAAGGTGATACTGAACGGTGAGGTTATGGGGGAGATCTCGGAGGTAGGACCCATAGCCCACAACAACGCCGTAGTGGATCTGGGCTATCTAAAGGAGGGGGAGTACGAGGTGCTTCTCGTGGGTACGAGAGGTTTCTGGAAGATAGATTACGTTGGTGTTGCAGATGTAGTTGAGGAGGGAAACCCCGTTGTTATATCCCCCTTTGATATAGACGTCAGCGGGATACAGAGGGGAGGGGTTGGTAAGGAGTTTCCGGTTATTCTCCTTCCGGGGGATACGGTGGTCTTCAGATTTGACCTCAGCAGGTACTCCGGTCGTAGTTATCGCCTGTTTCTGGCCTCAACGGGGTATTACTACGAGTGGCAGAGGAAGGAGTGGGCTAAGGAGGAGAACCCCGTAATGATTGCCCTGCTTTACGCCTTTCCGGAGCTGTACTTCCGTCTTTTAACACCGAAGTACAAGGAGGTGGAACGCGTCCTTGAGGAGAGTTTCTGGAACAGCAAGTACGAGAGAAAGGGAGGTCTGTGATGAGGGGGCTGCTCGTTTTAGCCGTGTTTTTGAGTGGATGTGCCACACTTCCTGTTAAACCCTTAAAAAACCCTCATATCAATCCAAGGGGTATGCCGGCGGTGATTCATTTGGTAAAAGGTGAGAAAATGCGGGTTGATGAGCTACTCGCAGCCGATAGTGAAGGTTTATGGGTCGCTGTTCATGGGAAAAAAGTCAGAATACCCACGGATAACATATCTAAAATAGACATTATCGTATCTGCTAAAAATTTCAGCGAAAGTAAGGACTTCTGGTTGGTATTTACCCCTTTGATGTTAGGTTTATCTTTAGCACCATTAGTTTATTTTTACTATCTTACTATGTCGCCAGATATTCTGTTTTGTCTATTACCATTTTTTGAACTCGGTATTGCTGGCACAACCTGTGTAGGATGCGTCGGCTATATTTCAGAAAGTGAACATTTCATAAGCATATCTGTTGACAATCCTTTAGCCGAACTGAGGACTTTACAGGCCTACTGCCGCTACCCTCAGGGTATGCCAACCTACTTCTACGTCAAAGGGGATAGTCTGTACGTGTTTTCACCTCTCAGAGGAGAACTGACCTACGAGGTGTACTCCGAAGATGGCGAGATGATCGCATCGGCGGAAGTGGGTAGGGTATCCCCAGGCTTAAACTCCTTTGCATTGATTGAGAAGGGGGAGGTTAAGGTTTACCTCAACGGAGGACGTGTGAGAGAGCTCCCCGTACCTCCGGAGGAATCCGAACATATACCCCCCTACTCCAGATACAAGTTGGAGTTCAAGAAAGACGCCCTGACCATCAGGGTGTTTGAGGGGAGTGTGTGGGTGAGGTATAGGATACTTACGGAGGATGGAAAACCGGTGCGGGAGAGAGAGCTCGGACTCCTTGAGAAAGGCATACACCTCTACCGCCTGGACCTGTTAGAGCTGGAATACGGGACCTACATCTTAGAGGTGCGCGTTGGGGATGAGGTGAGGAAGTACAGGGTAAAGGTGGAGGAGAGATGATCAGGAGAGCCGCTGCACTCTTTTCGGTTTTTCTCTCCGGATGCGCTTCGTTTCACATCGTACATGACGGTGAGGGTTTCACATACCTACCCGTTGAGGTGTATCCGGAGCAGACCTCATTTACACCTATAGGGGATCACTTCGGAAGACAGGGTATCAGGGTGGGATTGGGGGGGATGGTAAGCGAAAAGGATAGCATCTACACCGTAGGGAACTTTGAAGCGGTGGAAAACAGGTGGTCGTTCTTCTCAGGATACCTGTCCGGGGAGATCTACAGGAATCTTCCAAACTCACCTGTGGGGTTCGGCCTTATAGGGTACGTCTCGTATTCGCACTACGCTTACAACTACTACCGGTACGAGCGCCTTAACGATTCAACTGCGGATTCGAACAGGGTGAAAGTCAATCTCTCAACACCGTCCCTTACGCTTGGAACGTATATGGATTTCAACTGGGAAAGCATCAGGTTCGTCCCCTTAAGGGTATACCTGTCCGTTTCCCCCTACGTTATCTCGGAGATGTTCTACCGTGATACGGTGTATAAGTGTAGAGCATCCGGTTGTGTGTTCATGAGGGTGGACTTTGTACTTTTGGGAGTAAACCTGCGTTTTCTGGAGAACCTATCCGTGGGGTTTGACGCCGAGAGCGTCTTTCTGCTCTTCTTTTATTCCGAACGTTCCGAAATCACCTACACCCATTTCCCGATACCTTCCCTGACACTCTCGCTGAACGTGGGGGAACTTGACGCCCACTTAAAAGCCATATATATGCCTGAGTTTGAGCAAAGATGGGATAGAAACTACCACCGCTTTCTGTTCAACGCCAGTGTATCTTACCGCATACGTCCGTGGAATGGGAAGGAGGTGAAGGTGGAATGGATAGAGTAAGCAGGAGGGATTAAAAAGGCCCTTACCCCTGGGACGTTTCGTCCTGAGAATAGGGGATATGACCGAAAAAAAATTCTAATAGGGGTCTCAAAGGCCTTTTACATCGGTATAATAAACGGTCTGATGAGACAAATATCAAGGGTTGGCCTGCTCTTCGCAATAGGCGGGATCTTTATGTCCTCCTGTTTCAGTACACCTATAAGCTACGACACCGCCGAGATACCTGACAATTCCGAAAACGTAAGGATAGGATTGGGCGGACAGTACTATTACGGGATGTACGAAGAACATGACGTATGGGGTGGGAAAATATACAATTACTATTCCCAAGACATCAGCTTAAGGGGGGATGTACAGCTGGGATATGGTTTGGAGAGGGTTTTTGAGGTTGGAATAATGGGAGGAATAGCAGTGGGGGATTACGAGTACATTTCTCCATCGTATTATAAAAACCATGGGGGTTCAGAACTTCAGGCGGATATTTATCCTTATATAAAGTTCGGTATTCCCACCGACCCCGTTAGATTTTCCATAAAACCTTCTTTAGGTGTGGGAGTACATCTGCGCAGTTATCACGATGGTTCACCGGCAAAACCCATGCTTTTGCCCAAATTGGACTTCCTCGTTGGCTTCGGTAAGCCTGAACTCTTGACTCTGGGTGCCGTTATACACCCCTACACGCCCACCCCCGTAATGGGCGTAGTTTCTTTACATTACTCAAAATTCACCTTTTCCTTTATGGGTGGCTATGGGTTTAATAGTGAAGTCGGTGCTTTAAAAACGTTTTATTTAGGCATAGGTAAGAGGTTTTAGGTGCAGATTCAAGGCATAATAGCCAGGACAAGAGATAAGCTGATACACTTCTATTTCGGTGTAGACGTTATAGAACGGGTGATATTGAACGAGGGTTGGCAGGAGGATCTACGTTAAAGACCGTTCGTCCTTATACTCCACGTTGTGGAGAGAGGGGAAGTAGTTCGGCTGATAAAGGAGAACTACGAGGAGATAAAGAGGTTCGGAGTCAAGAGGATAGGTATTTTCGGCTCTGTCGTGCGGGGAGAAGCGAGGGAGGATAGCGATGTTGACGTTCTGGTAGAATTTGAAGAAGGGAAGAAAACCTTTGAAAACTTCATAAATCTTGCTTTCTTCCTTGAGGAATTACTCGGCAGGAAGGTGGATTTGCTGACATCGGAAAGCGTAAGTCCGTATATCAGGCCGTATATAGAGGAGGAGGTTGTGTTCGTATGAGAAAAGATGTAAGACCTTTTCTGAAACACATCATAGACGAGTGCGAATATCTGGAGAACGCATCAAGGGGTTTGAGATTTGAGGATTTCATAAAGGATGAGACCCTGAAAAGGGCCTTCGTTAGAAGCCTTGAGATAATCGGTGAGGCATCCCGAAATATACCGGAGGAACTAAAGAACAGGTACCCGGAGGTGGAGTGGAGGAAAATCACCGGAATGAGAAACGTCCTCATCCACGAATACTTTGGAATTGATTACGAAATCGTGTGGGATGTGGTGGTGAATAAAATACCCGATTTGAAGAGGCAAATAAAGGGGATAATTGAAGGGGAAGGGTGGGAAATATGAACCCCGTCGGCTCAAAGGGGGCATGTCCTATATAAGGGAGCTCTCGTCTTTATACTCCACGTTGTGGATAAGGAAGATGTTATCCGGCTGATAAAGGAGAATTATGGGGAGATAAGGAAGTTTGGAGTCAGGAAAATTGGTATCTTTGGTTCCGTTGCGAGAGGGGAGGCGAGGGAAGATAGCGATGTTGACATTCTGGTCGTACTTTCAGAGCCAATAGGTTTGCGGATATTTGATCTTAAGGAATTTCTGGAAAGTATATTGGGAAAAGAAGTTGACCTCGTATCAGAAGAAGCGATAAGTCCGTATATCAGGCCGTATATAGAGGAGGAGGTTGTGTTCGTATGAGCAAAGATGTAAGACCTTTTCTGAAACACATCATAGACGAGTGCGAATATCTGGAGAACGCATCAAGGGGTTTGAGATTTGAGGATTTCATAAAGGATGAGACCCTGAAAAGGGCCTTCGTTAGAAGCCTTGAGATAATCGGCGAGGCATCCCGAAATATACCGGAGGCTTTCAGGAAAACGTATGGTCATATCCCATGGAGAGCAATGGCTGGCTTGAGAAACATCCTGATTCATGAGTATTTCGGTGTGGATTATAGGAACGTTTGGAAGATAGTAAAGGGGAGATAAGGAGGGTTTTAGAAGAGTTGGAGTGAGGTTGAGAGCGACCCCTATAACGCCGTCTTAAGGCGACGAATGGGTGAAGGGGTGGTAGGGCTTTTCCCCAAGGAGGTGCTTGATGAGCTTGTAAAGCTCAAGCCGTACGGCCGTCCTTACGGAGATCTTCCTGCGGAGGCGACGGTGCCGGAAGGTGGTGCGCAGAGCCTTATCGTACTCCCCGACGTATATCCGCCTCCCCTCCTCGCTCAAATAGGCGAAGTTCAACTCCCTCGTAAAATGCTCCTCCCTTATCCGCCCCCTATCTATCAGGCGTAAGATCAGGCGGTCGGACAGAATGGGCTTGAAGACCTCGGAGACGTCAAGGGAGAGGGAGAAGCGGCGGCTCGTAGGCTCGTGGAGGTAGCTAACTGTCGGTAGTAAGGGGGTGGTGTATATCTCCTTAAGCACGGTCGTATATACGAGGGAGTTTCCGAAAGAGATTAAGGCGTTCAGGGGGTTGGTGGGTGGGCGTTTCTCCCTCCTGCCGAACTCCCATCCGGTTTTATCGGCCAGTTTGGAGTAGTATGCCTTACGGAAGTTGGCCTCCACCGCCATAACACCCTCAACGCTCCGTGCCTCCTCAAGGGCCTTCAGGGTACCTGCCGCATCCAGACCGGGGAACACCCTGGACAGGTTCCTTATGGCGCCCTCAACGAAGGCCTTGGCGAGGTAGAGCCGCTTCTCCGGATCCGTATAATGCTCCACCTGTTTTACGGTCAGGAAGCCCGAAACGTTCCTCTCCCTCGGATAGTAGCTCCCCATGTACCAGCCGTAGTAGTTGAAGAAATGTAGGGTTATGCCGTAGGAGTTCAGCAAACCTATCAACTTGGTGTTGAGGCTAACCTCCCCGAAGATGTATATGTCCTCAACCCCCTCTATCGGTACGGCCTTACGCCCCTTCTCGTTTTCAAAAACGATCGTATTCTCCCGCCTCTTCAAATCCCCGGACGAGAAGATGTAGTACGTCCTACCCATAGCAGAAGGAGTAGTACGCACACCGTTTGCAATAGGGCGCGTTTATGGGAGGGGGAGGCACAGGTAAAGACAGGACGGAGTCTATGCCCTTGAGTATCTCCTCAATCTCCCTCTCATCCTCACCGGATAGATACACCTTTTCCGTACGGCGGAGTTTCGGATACCGGATTATCCCGTACTTGACCTTTACCCCCAACCTCTTAAAGGCCCACAGGTAGTACTTCACCTGAACGATATGCGCCCGCTCAAGGGCCTTGGACTTCTTGACCTCATTAACGATAACGCCGTCGCCCACCGTCAGAAAGTCTATCTTCAACCTGTCCATCAGGGCGGTATAATCCTCCTCCCTGTCCCTCTGCCTCCTGTAGAAGACTTCGTCTATCAGCCTTCCTATGGCAACGTCCTCGCTCTCATATTCTTGGGTGATACCCTTTGAAAAGAGCCAAAGCTTTCTCTGGCACACAACGTAATAGGACACCTGAACGGCCGTGTATCTGATTTCGTCCATCATCACAGTACGTTGGAGGTTGGGTCCGGAACGTCCGTAAGGATCTGCCTGTCGTACTTCGTCCTGTCGTCCATCACGTACAGGATGACGCTGTCCCGCTTACGGTCGGCCTCCTTCAAGAGCTCCACCTTCAACCTCTCCAACTTGGACCGGGATATGGAACCTTCAAATACGGATTTCTGTACGTGGGTCAGATACCTGCGGGCGATCTTCCTTATTCGCCCCAACCGTTGCTGATCCTTAGAATCCTCCGTCGCCACATCGTAAATGAGAATCACCCGCATAACGCAGTGGAATTCTAAAGCCGTCCGCCCTTATAATGACGGGTGAAGGAGGTATTAGAGGCCGAGTAAGTAGCGTAGCGAAGGGAGGCCGTAAGCCCGACCCCGGGAGAGAGACAGAGGAGGCAGGGGGAGGGCAGGAAGCCGCCGGGGAGGTGTGCCTACAGCGGGTGGTCGCCTAAGAGCGGCCTATGGGAGGGACCGGCCCCAGTCTCGGCTGGGGGCTGTGAGGCACACTGGCGGCAAAGTTTTGGTGTATCAACTCGTGGGACGGGCCCATAAATTTGTAAATTTTCAGAGATGCAAGACTGGAGGTTCAGCAAAAATCGGGGGGAATGAGGAGGTGTAAGTTTGAAAATTATTTATCCGACGTATCGGGTCCCAAATCTACCTTGTGGAATTTGAACTCTATAGCGATAGACCCCCGGTTTAATATAAAGTTTAGTCCCAAATCTACCTTGTGGAATTTGAACACCGTCGTACTTCTCATCATCACTGGTAATTGATTCAGTCCCAAATCTACCTTGTGGAATTTGAACTCCCAGAGGCGAAGGTGAAGGGGAGGTAGTCAACGATGTCCCAAATCTACCTTGTGGAATTTGAACTCTCGAACTTCTCGCGGGTGTCTGCGTACGCGTTGTGTCCCAAATCTACCTTGTGGAATTTGAACCTCACTACCATCCATAAAGAGCATCATAAGCAACTAGTCCCAAATCTACCTTGTGGAATTTGAACCGAGGTCGGGGGATGGAGTCAAAACGGTGTGGCGGGTCCCAAATCTACCTTGTGGAATTTGAACCCGCATCATCGTGCTGCTTGTTCCCTCCACCGAGGAGTCCCAAATCTACCTTGTGGAATTTGAACTAAAGTTCCCAATTGTAAAATATAGCCACAGTCCCGTGTCCCAAATCTACCTTGTGGAATTTGAACTAAAGAAACCCGAAAACTGAACCCGCAGGGGTATCGGGTCCCAAATCTACCTTGTGGAATTTGAACTCGCTCGCCTCCCATACGAGTATCGTTTCGTATTCGTCCCAAATCTACCTTGTGGAATTTGAACATTCGGTCGCCGAATTTCGTGAAAACCTCCTCCACGGTCCCAAATCTACCTTGTGGAATTTGAACTTAAGAGTATAGCGAGGGTGCGGACGTCGCGCGTTGGTCCCAAATCTACCTTGTGGAATTTGAACCATGGCTCAAGGGGGTTATAGGACGATCTCAGGAAGGTCCCAAATCTACCTTGTGGAATTTGAACCATGGCTCAAGGGGGTTATAGGACGATCTCAGGAAGGTCCCAAATCTACCTTGTGGAATTTGAACCATGGCTCAAGGGGGTTATAGGACGATCTCAG
>JALWZG010000088.1:0-19185 GCA_027002825.1 Caldifarciminota bacterium | reverse complement strand
GAAGGTCCCAAATCTACCTTGTGGAATTTGAACATGCTGATGAGGAAAACAGAAGAATCTGGTTTTATCGTCCCAAATCTACCTTGTGGAATTTGAACCCCCCATTATAACGCTCTTCAGTGCGAGGTTGGACCGTCCCAAATCTACCTTGTGGAATTTGAACCGGTGAAGTAGGAATATATATCATCGCTTCTGTGCTGGTCCCAAATCTACCTTGTGGAATTTGAACTCGGAACCCGCTACCTGCTCCTGGTGACGATGAGGCGTCCCAAATCTACCTTGTGGAATTTGAACCTCCGCCCCTGACCTCCAAAGTGTCCTCCGTAATAGGTCCCAAATCTACCTTGTGGAATTTGAACTTCTGTCCTCCTCCCCGCTCCGGTCCCGAAAGGCGAGGTCCCAAATCTACCTTGTGGAATTTGAACGCTGGATAGCGAGGATGTGATTCGCAGGAGGGGAACGGTCCCAAATCTACCTTGTGGAATTTGAACCATAGTGGACGGGGTAAATCGTGTGGGGGGCGGGGCAGTCCCAAATCTACCTTGTGGAATTTGAACAAACATAGATTATCTTATATTGGGGAAATATAACCGGTCCCAAATCTACCTTGTGGAATTTGAACCTCCGAAGACGCCTTTGTCTCCTATATGCTTATGGGGTCCGAAATCTACCTTGTGGAATTTGAACACTCCCAAATGTATGAGCCGGAAGGGGAGCCGGAGAGTCCGAAATCTACCTTGTGGAATTTGAACAATGGGGTGGGCATCCTCTGGGAACGAGATGATGCCGTCCGAAATCTACCTTGTGGAATTTGAACGGGACGGGGAGAGCGGATACACGTAGATGTAGAGTCTGTCTCAGATCTGCCTTGTGAAATCTAACTCAGATCAACGCCGGCGCATCCTGTCGCATATGTCCGTAGAAAAGGGGTAGAGTTGGGATGGATAGGCCGATTATCACTCCGCATCCTCAACCCCGCTGCATACCTTACTCCAAAGCGTATCGGGAAACTCCTCACTGTAATAAAGGGTTATTGTACTTCCTATGGGCAAGGAAGAGCCGGGAGGTGGGTGCATACGTTCCACGTATCCGGGCTCCTTATCACAGCTGTAAAGGGGTTCAACCTTTACCGAAAAGCCTATGTCTTTCAGTGAGGTTATGGCCTCCTCAAGAGCCATACCGACGATGTCGGGAACTATTTTGCTCTTCGCCCCTAAGGAAACCGTAAGGTAAACCGTCCTTCCCCTCTTCACCTCTGTGCCTGCCGTAGGTTCCTGTCCTATCACCACACCGGCTGGCGCGTTGACACTTGGAACGGCCGTATCCACCACAGCCCTCAGCCCTTTTTCCTCCGCTATTGCCTTTGCCTTTTCAACAGGCATACCGGTGAGATCCGGTACCACGCTTGTTCTCCCCCTCCCCTGCAAAACCGGAAGCGTAAACCCCAGAAAGAGATCCAAGACGAAATACCACACAAAAAGCCATATCAAAAAGTACACCAAAAACCTTATCCCTGCGAAGATCTTTCCCATCAAGTCCCCCTCTTCTTAAGCCTGTTCTCCTCGTACCACCTGTTCAGGTAGTCTATTATCTCCTGAAGGGGAGCACCTGGGCCGAAGATCTTTCCCACCCCCATCTCCTCCAGTTTGCGTGCGTCCTCATCCGGGATTATCCCACCGCCGAAGAGGAGGACGTCGTCCATGCCCTTTTCCCTCATCAACCTGAGGATCTTCGGGAAGTAGGTCATGTGAGCTCCGGAAAGGATGGAAACCCCTATGGCGTCTACGTCCTCCTGCAAGGCCATGTTCACGACGTTCTCGGCCGTTTGGTGCAGTCCGGTGTACACCACCTCCATCCCCGCGTCCCTCAAAGCCCTCACTATTATCTTGGCCCCTCTGTCGTGTCCGTCCAATCCCACCTTTGCGATCAAGACCTTTATAGGTTTCCTTTTTTCCGCCATCGTCTTTGGATTTTAAGGTTGGAAAAGGGGCGGGAAGCCCCGCCCCTTGCGGATCAACGGACTATGAGTTTAAACGTCTCCCTCCTGTCGGACACCACCTCCAGGACGTACACCCCTCTGGGAAGCCTCTTTCTCAGCACCTTCTTACCTTCTGTGCGACCCTCGTAAAGCCTTATTCTCCTTCCGTCTATGTGGTACACGGAGATTGACACCTCACCCTCTCCCCTTATCTCAAGCGAAAGCTCCCCGTTCTCAACACCGTACTTCACCCTCAGGCGGTCTGAGGAAGGTTTCTCTGCGCTCACGGATGCGTTCTCAAGTCCCACCAAGGCGAACACCACCACCTGCGTGTCCCCAGGGGCTATGTTGAAAGGACCGGAGGATGCCACCACCGACCAGTCCGAGGCGGACGTCCCGTCCTGTGAGAGATCACCTGTCAGGAACTTCCACTTTATGCTGTCGGGTGTCCCACCGTAAACATAGGTTTGGTTGTGGATGGCTGAGAGGTTGGCCACAGGGCCGCTCACGATTGCAATACCCCCCCTATAAGGGTAGGTGGGGTGGTACACGTAGATCAGGTTGAGGGTGGTGTCCTCATCCGTGTAGTTGCTGCTGTAGGTGTTCACATCGTAGTCCGCGAACACACCGACATAGGCGTTGCTCACAGGTGAAGAGGAGGTGTTTATCAACCTGAACAAAAGGTAAATCCAGTTTGGAAGGTTTTGATCCTCCCCGTAGGCCTCAACCTCTATCCTAACACCCGTCGCGGCGTCGTAAAAGGCAAAGGCGCCGTTCTGATCCCCGTAAAGCGGTGGGGTTCTGAAAAATCCACCGTAGTAGTGGGGGAGATCGCCCCCGTCATACCAGCTGTCAAGGACGTGGTTTTGGGATGTGGCAAAGGCTATGCCACCGTAGTAGAGCAGGTTATCACCGCCCTCCGGATACACAAACCCCGAACCCCTGTTCTGGTTTGAGTTCTCAAAACCCAACCCCCCCGTGAAGGGGAATATGGATAGGGAGGCCGTACCTGTGTCTATCACTATTTCCGAAACCGCCTGTCCGATCATGAGCGAGAACTCCAACGTATCGGTGTACGCGCCGGAGTTTGCCGATATGTACATCTCAAAGTCCACGCTCAGCCCTACGGGTGCGGAGGGGGAAATCTGGATGCTGAATGGGTCCGATGAGTTGTCCGACGAGCTCAGAGAGGCTATGGTCCCGTAGTTGGAAGAGTTGTCCGTTATGGTGACGTAAGGCGAAGCCGTGTTGAGAATGGCGACCGTGCCGTTTGCGTCCACACCACCGCTGTTCCTCAGGGTTATGATCAGGTCACCACTCTCCCCGGCCTCGGCTATGCCATCGTTCCCGTCGGAGAAACTGATGGAGTTTATGAGGATGTACGGCTGGGTGCTGGCTGGGACGGCGTTGACCGCCTCCAAAGCGTTCACCCTTCCCCAACCGCAGTTGTTGTTGGGGACGTTTGTCCCGCAATCCGTCCCCGGAGGGGTATCGGCGGTGTTCAGCAGGATATCGTACACCTGTTCCACGCTAAGGGCGGGATTCTTGGCGAACATCAGACCCACCACCCCTGTGACGTGGGGGGCGGCCATGGACGTACCGTCGGAGTTGATGTACCCCGAACTTCCATAGGCGGATCTGATGCTCACACCCGGTGCGCCTATGTTGGGTTTCACGTAGTTCCAATCGGATCTCAGCCAGTAGGAGGTGTTGTTCCAAGGGGACGTGCTGGGGGCGGGGCCTCTGCAGGAGAAACTCGCCACATCGTCCGATGAGTTGGTCGCGCCCACACCTATGGTGTGCGGATAGTTGCCGGGAGAGCTCGCACCGGACCAGGAACAGCTGTTCCCTATCGCGAAGACGGGGACTATGTTGGCCGTTATCCAAGCCTGAACATCGTTCCAATAGGTGTCCGAGTACCCGAAGGAGGATCCCCAGGAGTTGTTCACGGCCACGATGTTGTACCCGCTGTCCACCTTCCACTCCACGAACTTCTGAAAGGCATCCTTGATTATGCTCGTGGAGGAGCTGCAGTTTGAGCCGCCGAATATCCTGACCGAAGCGAGGGTGGCACCTGGTGCCACACCTATATCCTCCGTGAAAGGCCCGGTTCCGTCCCCTCCCACCATGGTTCCGGCCGTATGCGTTCCGTGGTAATAGCAGTTTGACTGGTCAACGGGTGTCGGTGAGCCTCCGTAAGCGTCATACCAATGGACGACCTTTCCACTCAAGGCGGGATGGTTTGCCATCACCCCGCTGTCCATATGCCCCAACAGAACACCCGTTCCGTCTATACCGAGCTGTATCCAGACCGAATCCGCCTTGATCTTCCCGACACCCCACGCCGTTGCAAGGGGTTTGTAGGGGCTATCCCCCGGCCTCGCCTTCAGGTAGACTATCTCCTCCTCGTACACGTAGGCGACGGAGGGGTGTTGGCTCAAGGCGAGTACGTCCTTGGCCTCGGCCACAACGTATACCTCGTTCGTCAGGTAGTAGGACTTGTAGCGTATCCCCCTGCTCTCAAGCAGGTTCAAAAGCGGTTCTTGGGTGACCCTCGCCAACTCCCTGACCTCCCCGAATATCGCCTTCAGGGTGGCGTGGTCCCTCCTCTTGTACCTCCGCCTGTACCCCTCGTAGTCTGGCTGCTCCTTCAAAACGAGGAACACCTTAAACGTATCGCTGGGTGAGGCCTTGAGGAGTTTGGCCTCCAAACCGGCTTCTATGCTGCCCGCTATAAAAACGCCAAGCATAGGCCATTATTCTACACCCAACTCGCGGGGTTGTGATTTCGCAAGGGGAGTCGTTCGGCCGTAAAATTCCATCTTTTAAAGATCGGGACGGGGCGTAGCGCAGCCTGGTCAGCGCGCCCGGTTCGGGACCGGGAGGTCCGGGGTTCAAATCCCCGCGCCCCGACTTTCAAAGGGGTGAAGAGGGGTTCAAGTCCCCGCACCCCCTTTGTGGAGATAAGGATAATCGTACCTGAGGAAAAGAGGTTGGACGTCTTCGGTGTTTACGATGAGAAGCTGAAGGAGCTGAGGAGGATGTATCCCTCCGTGAAAATACACGCGAGGGGGAGCGAGTTGAGACTGAGGGGTTCACAGGATGACGTTGAGATGGTCAGGGAGAAGATCCTGGACATGATGAGGGGGGAGTGGGACCCCCTGGAGGCGGACGTGGACGAGGAGGCGTACCTGGAGGAGGGGGTGATCACCACCTTCAAAAAGAGGATAAAACCCCTAACCCCAAAACAGCTGGAGTACGTGCGCGCCATAGAGGAGAAAGACGTCGTGTTCGCCATAGGTCCGGCGGGGACGGGGAAAACCTTCCTCGCGGTCGCCATGGCCGTCAAGTACCTGCGTGAGGGAAGGGTTGAGAAGATAGTCCTTACAAGACCTGCCGTTGAAGCGGGTGAGAGCCTCGGCTATCTCCCCGGCTCTTACGAGGAAAAGGTCTACCCTTACCTCATACCCCTTTACGACGCCCTCTACTCCATGATACCCTACGATAGGGTCAGGAGGATGATGGACGCGAGGGTTGTGGAGATAGCGCCCCTGGCTTACATGAGGGGCAGGACACTATCCGACGCCTTCATAATCTTGGACGAGGCCCAGAACACCAAAACCGTCCAGATGAAGATGTTCCTCACCCGCATAGGTCCGAGGTCAAAGGTGGTGATAACCGGGGATATAACCCAGATAGACCTACCCAAACACATGGAATCCGGTCTGGTGGAGGCGGAGAGGATCCTCCAGGGTGTGGAGGGCATAGGGTTCGTGTATTTCTCCAAAGAGGACGTTTCCCGACATCACATAGTCAAGAGGATAATTGAGGCCTACGATAGGTTCGGCAAGTGATGGACGGACGCGTCGCACGGGTCCTGGTGATGGCCATAACCCTCGCCCTCTCGGCCCTGTTCTTCAGATCCCCTTACGATTTCAAAAAGGGTGAGGTCGTTCCGAGGACGATAATAGCCGAGAAGAGGGTGGTGGTCGAAAAGGACCGTCAGGCCTACGTTCAGGAGTCCCTGAGGATCATATCCGAAGTTCCCCCCGTGTACAAGCGACTCCCCTACATGGACAGGCTTTCAAGGATTTACGACTCCCTCAGCGCCATCATAGGCGCCGCCAAGGCGAAGGAGTTCAGGGAGCGTGCCATATCCCATCTCCAAAAGGGTGTGATATCCCCCAAGATATACGGGGATATCCTCGTTTACGAGAACGACAGGTTCAAGAGGGTTCCCGGAAGCATATTCAGATCACCGGCGGAGATCTGCCAGATAAACGATACCTTATGCTCCTTCATATTTCCAACCCTCGTCCCCGACACATCCCTCAGGAACGCCTACCTGAAGAGCGTCCTTGAGAAGAAGTTGAGCAGAATAGAACAGGTCATAAATCCCGGGGACATAGTGGCCTCCAAAGGTGAGGTGGTGACGGAGAAGACCTACAGGATCCTAAAGGCCTACTCAAGGGCGACCGCAAAGCCCAAACGTATATCCTACGTGTTCCTGTGTCTCCTAATGGCCCTGGCCGTCGTGTCCATCTTCTACAGCCGTAAGTGGGATGTCCCCTCATGGGCTTCGGTCTTCCTATTCTCCGTATCCCACCTCGGTGAGATCGCCCTCCACTACTTCTTTGACCTACAACCCTTCATAACCCTCATGCCGTTCGTCGCCATGTCCGTAAGCGTTCTGGACACACCGACCATGGGCGTAGGCCTGACCCTCATAACCTCCGTTATAAGGGGTGTTTCCTACGATTTCTCCCTCCTCCTCCCCCTGTACGTCGGCTCCATGAGCGCTGCCGCCGCCTTCAGCGTAAAGTTCTTCAAGCGTAGGTACCATTACGTCCCGATCGCCCTCCTCATAGCCTTCTTCGGTAGCATATCCGTCCTCATATCCACACCTTTCGTAATGCTAACCCAGAGGGACATCGTGTGGTCCGTAGTCATAACCTCGGCCATCTCCATAATATCCGTAGGACTCTACGCCATGGTCCTCCCCTTTGTTGAAGTGGTGTTCAAAAAGACGACGGAGCTCTCCTACATAGAGCTCGCCTCCCTCAACCACCCCCTCCTGAAAGACCTGGCGGAGAAGGCTCCGGGGACGTTCGCCCACTCAATAATCGTGGGGAACATGGCGGAGGCGGCCGCCCGAGCCGTCGGTGCGAACGATGTTGTGGCAAAACTCGGGGGCTATTACCACGATATAGGCAAACTCTTCAACCCGGAGTACTTCATAGAAAACCAGGCGGAGGGTGAGAACCCACACGACGGTCTTGACCCCGTTAAGAGCGCCCAGATCATAATATCTCACGTGAAGAAGGGCGTGGAGCTGGCCAAGAGGTACAGGCTACCACAGGAGATAATAGACATAATACGGACCCATCACGGCGATACCCTCCTTTGGCCGTTTTACAAAAAGGCCCTTGACATGGGTCTTAACGTCTCGGAAAAACAGTTCAGGTATCCGGGTCCCCGTCCGAGGACACCGGAAGAGGCGATAGTGATGCTGGCGGATTCCTCCGAAGCCGCCTCAAGGAGCGCACCAACAGAGGAGGAGATAAAGGCCATAATAGAGCGGGTGTTTGAACAAAGGGTGAAGGAGGGCCAGCTTGACCTTGTGCCTCTCTCAAAGAGGGACCTTGAGAGGATCAAAGCGACGTTCATACCCATAATACTGACCTTCAGGCACCAAAGGCCCAAATACCCCTCACCGGATGAGTGATGGGGCTACCCCTGTAGAATACGTTCTATGGAGTGTGTGTTCTGCCGCATAGTTCGGGGAGAGGAAAGGGCGAGGGTGGTGTACGAGTCGGATAGGGTTTTGGCCTTTTACACCCTGGTGCCGGAGGCCGACGTCCACGTCCTCGTCATCCCCAAAGAACACTACGTCCGTATACACGAAATAGACGATCCCCAGACAGCCTATGAGCTGTTCAAGGCGGTAAGGGAGGTTGCGAGGATGCACGGTTTGGAATCCTTCCGTATAGTCAACAAAAACGGGCATTCGGCGGGTCAGAGGGTAGCCCACGTCCATATCCACGTCCTTGGAGGTGATCTCCCCAAGAGGGTGTTGCCGGAGGGTTGAAGATGAAGGTGGCCCTCGGTAGCGATCACAGGGGGTACGCCCTGAAGGAGTTTCTGAAGGGTTTCCTGCGGGAGAGGGGATATGAGGTTCTAGACGAGGGGACCCATTCACCGGAGAGGACGGATTATCCCGTATACGCCAGGAGGGTCGCGCAGAAGGTGGCCAACCGTGAGGCCCACTACGGCATCCTCATATGCGCCACGGGTATAGGCATGAGCATAGCGGCCAACAAGGTGAAAGGCGTGAGGGCGGCCCACGTGTGCAGCGATGATCTGGTAAGGCTCTCCAGACAGCACAACAACGCCAACGTCCTATGTTTTGGGAGCCTCTACACCGACGAGCCGACGGCCGCACGCTGGGTTGAGCTCTTCCTGAAGACGGAGTTTGAGGGTGGGAGACACGCGAAAAGGGTGGCCATGTTGGAAGGGGAATGATACTGCTCCTCTTCGGTTTGGGAGACAGGGTATCGGAAGGTAGGCTACTCTTCCAAAAACACTGCTCCCCATGTCATGTCAACGGGAGGGATGACATGATCCCCCCGGCTCCACCCCTTGAGGAGTACGTGATAGACAGCGCCTACGCCTACGGGGTTATGGAAAGAGGACTTCCGGAAGGAAACATGCCCTCATTCTCCCATCTTCCGGACGATGAGAAGGGGAAAATAGCCCACTTTTTGAGCGGTATAAACCGTGACACCGCTATAAACACCACCACGGAAGTCCTCTTGAGGGGCCAGAAGGTGTACCTGGACGTGTGCGCACCCTGCCATGGGGAGGACGGTAGCGGAGCGGTGTTTGAGGGGGAGGGACCACCCCCTCCCGACTTCAGGTTCTTCACACCGCTTCCGGGGAGGACGCTTGAGGTCCTGGAGGAGGGCATAAAGGGGAGCGCAATGTACTCCTTCAGGGATATACTGAAGGAGGAGGACGCAAGGGCGGTGGCGGTTTACATCTTCAGCCTGAGGGAAAAGAGATGAGGGTGATGGTCCTCACCGCCCTCTACGGTAGTGGGCATAAAACCGTGGCGAAGGCCCTGGTGCAAGCCCTCAAGAGCCTTGGGGTTGAACACGACTCCCTTGAGTTCGGTGTACTGGACATAGTGGAAGAGGGGGGGTTTACGGAAAAGTTCTCATCAAGGGCTTACGAGATCCTCATGAGGAGGGGACACAGGGTCTGGAAGGCCCTCTACAACGCCCAAGCCCTCGCCGCCTCCCCTTTTAGGAAGATCTACAGGTTTCAGGTTCGCCACTTTGTGCGGGCGCTTGAGAGATACCGTCCGGATGCGGTCATAAGCACCCACTTCCTCACCTCCCTCATAGGTGTTATCTACAAAAGCAGAAGCGGCAAAAAGGTCTTCACCGTTATAACGGACCTCTCCGTCCACCCCCTGTGGGTATGGGAGGGTACGGATACCTACTACGTGGGACTGGAGAGGACGGCAGAGGAGGAGGTCCTGCGCGGTAAGGAGGTGGTCGTAAGCGGTATACCCCTGAGAAGGGATTTCTGGAATCCTCCGAGTAAGTTTAGGGCGAGGGAGGATTTGGGATATCCAAGGGAAAGGACGGTCGTCCTGCTCTCCGCCGGATCTTACGCCTCCGTAAGGGTTGAACCCATAGTTGAGGGACTGAAAAAGATGGGGGCGTTTGTGGTCCTCCTAGCCGGCAGGAGGAAAGAGGCCTACAGGAGGTACCTACACCTGTTTGACACACTCGGAATAGAGGGTGTGGTCTACCCCTTTGTGGATTTCGTACCCAAGATCATGGCGGCTTCGGATATCTTCATAACGAAGGCCGGGGGTGTATCCGTGTCCGAAGCCCTCGCCGTGGGCCTTCCCATGGTGTTCATAGACAACATGCCCGGTCAGGAGGAGATGAACGCCAAAATACTTGAGGAGTTGGGTGCAGGCCTGAACGTGGGATCCCCCGAACACGTCCTTGACGCCGTATCCGATCTCCTGAGGGACGGTGGGAGGCTTGAACACATGTCCATGAGGGCCAAATCCCTGGGGAAACCGAGGGCGGCCCTCACCGTGGTGGAGGACGTGGTCAGGAGGACACTGGGGTGAGCTCCCATCACTCCTCCCAAACCTTTTCGTACGCCTCTTTCATCTTCTTGAGGGACACCCTGGTGTAAATCTGTGTTGTTCCCAGGGATGCATGACCCAGGATCTCCTGGACGGTTTTCAGATCCGCCCCTGAGTTCAGCATGTGGGTTGCAAAGGTGTGCCTCAGCACGTGGGGATGGACGCCAAGGAGACCCGCTGCCTTTTCAAAGAACCCCTTGATCAGGCGGTACGCCTTGTAGCGGTTTATGTCAAACAGCTTTCCGCCGCCTCCCATCCTCCTCTCAAGGACGGGGTACAGCTTGGGGTGTAGGGGTACAACCCTCACCTTCCCCCCCTTTCCCCTAACCCTCAACACCCCTTCGTTGAAATCCACGTCCTCCTCTCCGAGGGAGAGGAGCTCACTTATACGCAGACCGGTCCCGTAGAGCAGAAACACCAGGTCCTGCGCCAACCTCTCCTCCTCCCCCTGAGGTTTCCACTCCTCCAAGACCCTCTTCATTATGTCCTCGCCGACCGGTCTCGGAAGCCTTTTGGGGAGTTTCGGGGGGACGAGGGCGAGCGAAGGGTCCTTTTTGACATAACCCCTTAGGAGGAGAAACCTGTAATAGTTCTTAACCGCCGACACCTTCCTCGCTATGGAGGAGGGGGACAGGCCCATCTCCCTCAAATAGAGCGGAAACCTCCTCATATCCCCCCTTTCCAACTCCAGCGGAGACCTCTTGAGGACGTTTTCACAGAACTCCCCAAACTGGTTTAAATCACGGATGTACGCCTCAACGGTATTGCGCGAGCGTCCTTTTGCCCTGAGGTGGAGTGAGAACTCCTCAAGATAGGGCAGGTTCATCCCTCTATCCTCTCCCCTTCGTGTCGCAGGGTGTCGGGCCGGGGGAGCATCTGTTCGGGGTACATCAAAAGGCTGTCGTTCACGAAAACCGGAACGCCCATTCTGAGGGCGAGGGCTATTGCGTCCGAGGGACGACTGTCGAGCAGAACCTTCTCCTTAAACCACAGGAACCTCCTCCTGACGAGGTGTATCCTCGCGAGGTACGCACCGTCCTTCACACCGTAAATCTCAACCCTCTCAGGCTTTATTTCGGATATCCTCAGGATCTGGACCATCAGATCATGGCTCAGGGGACGCCAAAATCCGTTCCCGCTGAGGGCGACGGAGATGGAAAAGGCCTCACTATCACCCACACCCATCACCATCATCCTACCCGACCTGTCCGAGAGTATCACGTGGTTTCCGTAAACGTACACGTTTTCCACCTCCACCATCTTAACGGCGAGGAAGAGCAACATACCGTATTTTAAGGCTGAAAGCCTATGCCCTAACCCAAAACCTGTAAAGGATAAACGTGATGGCCGTGTAAAAGGCGTTCGCCCACCACATACCCACCTCCGGTGGGATTATACCCCGTTTCCCCAAATCCTCACCGGTTATCAGGAAGACGTAGTAAATTATGAAGACGAAGAAGGATACACCGAAGGCGGGCCCGTACCCTCCCCTCCGCATCAGAAAACCTATATAGGCAGCGAGGAATACGAATATGATACCCGCCACCGGCATGGCGAACTTCTTGTGGATCTCCACCTTTACCGTGTTTATCCTCCTCAGGAGTCCCCTGTCCTTTCTTTCGGATTCCAACCACCTGCGCTCCATCTCCCTCTTCTCCTCCAAGAGCATGGCCACGCTCTTTTCCCTTGTAGACCTCCACTCCCTCTGCTTTCTTATCATCTCATCGTTGAGGGGTATTTGCAACCTGTACTCCTTGAAGTTCACCCTCCTGTAGGTCCGGCTGCGGGAGAGGTACTCGTGTATCTCACCACCATGGAGCAAAAAGTTGAGCCTCCTATCCCTGTCCACGAACATCACGCCGGATCCCGCGAGGACGGTCTGTGTACCGTCCGAGGTTATCTGTTGGATGATAACATCCTTGACCTCGCCGCTTTTGTCGTCCTTTTCACCCACGTAAACCCAAAACGGCCCTATCCTGCTGAAGGTTCCCTGCCTGATCTGGGCGGTGGGCCTCTTGCGGTATATGTCAAGCAGGAGGTTTTTAAGCCTGTGGTTGCTCTCGGGAACTACCCTGTCGTTGAACCAGAACATGAAAAGGGTCAGGATAACGGCGGCTAAGACGACGGAGGCTATACTCCTGTTCAGGCTTATACCCGAGGAGAGTATTGCGAGGAACTCGTTCTCCTGCGCCAACCTCCCGAACGCCACGAGGGACCCCACGAACACGGACATCGGTATGGTCATGGAAAAGATGAAGGGGAGTGAGTAGAGTACAACCTGAGCGACCACGTCTATCGGCACCCCCTTCTTTATGATCATGTCCATGAGGTCAAATATCCTGTCCAGAAGCAGTATCATGGTGGTGACGGCCAAAGCGCCGAAGAAGGGTTTCACGGTCGCGCCCAAGACGTACCTGTCCAGGGTTTTGAACGGCATCACACCATCCCCAGAACCCTTTGAACGTGCTTCCAGGCCTCTTCCAGAACGACCCCTTCGGGTTGTGTTCCGTCCAAGACCTTTATGCGCTTTTTGGCCCGTTTGGCCAGGGCGAGATAGCCGTATCTGACCCTCTCAAAGAAGGCCCTGTCCAGACTCTCGTAATGGTCCAGCTTCCCCTTCTCGGCCAGGCGGCCGAGGGCGACGTCCACTGGGACGTCTATCAGGAGGGTGAGCTTGGGCTTTATGCCGAGGGTTGCCACCTTGTTGAAGCGCGCGACCGTGTAGTACTCTATGCCCTTACCGAAGACCTGGTACGCGAAGGTTGAGTCGGAGTAGCGGTCGCACAGCACCACCTTACCGTCCTGTAAGGCGGGGATTATCTTTCGCTTGGTGTGGTCGTATCGGGCGGCCATCAGGGTGAATAGCTCCGCCATAGGCTCCCGCTCAACCCTCTCCGAGAGAACCCCCCTCAGGAGATCCGCAAAGTGAGTTCCCCCCGGTTCGTGCGTCTTCACCACCTTCTCCGCCGGAAAAACCTCCAGCAGCCTTTCGTATACGGCGTTGAGAAGCGTACTCTTACCACTCCCGTCAATCCCCTCAAAGGTTATGAACTTTCCCCACCTCGCCACTACACGAAGTGTAGGATCCCCACGAGCATCACGGCGCCTATGACGATCCAGAGGGCGTAGGTCCTGACACTCCCCGTCTGAAGTCCTCTGAACACATATCCAAAACCGTAGGAAACCCAGGCCAAAGCGTTCACCGTGCCGTCAACGAGAACCCGGTCAACAGCGAGGAACAGGAGCCACCTTGACACCCCGTAAAGGGGTTTTACAAACAGGAGATCGTAGAGCTCGTCAACCCAATACCTGTTGTAGAGGAGGACGTAAACGGGACGTAGGGTTCTGGCCAGAAGGACGGGTAATTTGGGCCAGAGGAACACGTACATAACCCACGCCAGGAGGATACCACCCACACCCGCGGCTATTCCGAGGAGCATCGGCAGGGTGGAGTGTTCGGCGTGGTGGAGGTTTTCCGGGAGGACAAAGGCGTGGTGGAGCATCTTCGCCCACAGGCTGTTTTCACCTCCTATGCCCACAAATCCGGCCACCACAGAACCTACGGCCAAAACCCCCATGGGTAGGAGCATGATCGGGGGGCTTTCGTGGGCGTGTTCGTAGAGGTGTTCATCCCTCGGTTTGCCGAGGAATACCATGAAGAACATGCGGAACATGTAAAACGCCGTCATGAAGGCGGTGATCACGAGCAACCAGAACACAAGGGGGTTCTCCTCAACCGCTATGAGTATTTCGTCCTTTGAGAAGAAACCGGAGAACGGCGGCAGGGCCGCCAATGCCAGTCCCCCTATGAGCATGAAGAGGCCTGTCCAGGGGAGCTTCTTCCAGAGTCCACCCATCCTCTGGATGTCAAGGACGTCGTGCATGGCGTGCATCACGGAGCCGGCCGTCAGGAAGAGGAGGGCCTTGAAGAAGGCGTGGGTGTAGAGGTGGAAGACGGCGGCGGCGTATCCGAGCATACCGGCCGCGGCAAACATGTACCCCAGCTGTGAGATGGTTGAGAAGGCCAGTATCCGCTTGAGGTCGTTGTTCACCAGGGCCATGGTTGCGGCGAAAAAGGCCGTAAACGCCCCTATGAGGGCCACCAAGGCTGGGGCGGACAGGCCGAACAGCACCGGGACGTCCACGACGGAGGAGTAGATGGCGGAGGCCCTGGCCACAAGATAGACACCGGCCGTGACCATCGTAGCGGCGTGTATCAAGGCCGACACGGGTGTTGGACCCTCCATTGCGTCGGGCAACCAGACGTAGAGGGGTATCTGAGCGGATTTACCCGTAGCGGCGACGAAGAGCAGAAACCCCGCCAGCGCTATGACAGGGGCCATCGCCTCCTTGTGCTGTAGGACGGCCTTGAAGACCTCCTCGTACTTCAGACTGCCAAAAAGCACGAATATCAAAAACATCGCGAGGAGGAATCCGGCATCCCCTATACGGTTCACCACGAAGGCCTTCATCCCCGCCTGGCGCGGGGCATCGTTGAAGTACCAGAAACCGATGAGCAGGTAGGAGGCCAGACCTACACCCTCCCACCCAACAAACGTCAGGAGGAAGTTGTTTCCGAGGACGAGGACAAGCATGAAGAAGACGAACATGTTGAGGTAGGAGAAGTACCTCCAGTAGCCCTTATCGTGGGCCATGTAGCCTATGGAGTAGAGGTGGATCCAGAGGGAAACGAAGGTGACCACGAAGAGCATGACACCGGTTAGGGGGTCTATGAGATAGCCCACGGGGATCTCAAGCCCCCCTATGTGCGCCCAGACGTAAAACGTCCTGTCCACGTGCACGTGTTGGAAGAGGGCCTGGTAGGCGAGGATTCCGCCGGAGGTAGCCGAAACCACAAGGGCAAGCGTTGCTATCCATCCGGGCAGCTTTCCG
Source organism: Caldifarciminota bacterium (assembly GCA_027002825.1). GTDB lineage: Bacteria > Hydrothermota > Hydrothermia > LBFQ01 > LBFQ01 > JAADCS01. The sequence continues at coordinate 4,144 of JALWZG010000088.1, read as the reverse complement.
AGAAACCTTCCGAGCGATCCGTTTATCAGGAAACCCAGAAAAGGGGCGCCAAGGGTTAAGAGTACCAGAACGTCCGTGGTGTTCATGGAGGTTATTCTAATCCCGAAACGCTCACCAGATGTGGTGGAAAACGATTCCCAGAGCTATTCCCATAAGGGCGCCCACGATAACCTCTTTGGGTGTATGACCCAGCAGCTCTTTAAGCCGCTTCTCCGAAATGGGATGTCCCTGAAAGACCTCCTCCAGTATGACGTTTAAGACCCGCGCCTGCTCACCGGCGGCCTTCCTGACACCCGCTGCATCGTACATTATTATCAGGCTCAGGAAGGCGACGACGCCGAAGAGGGGACTTTTGAAACCTTCGGAGAGACCCACCATGGTCGTAAGGGTCATGACGGAGGAGCTGTGGGATGAGGGCATGCCTCCGGTCCCTATCATCCTCTGGACGTCCAGCTTTCCCGTCCTTATCAGGACGGCCAGGACCTTTATGCTCTGCGCTATCGCGGACGAAAGAACCGCACCCCAGAGGTACTTGTTGGCGAGGATTTCCATCATCTCCTCGCGAACAGGTAGGAGGAGACGAATAGGGCGGCGAAAAAGGCGGCGACGGCCCACAGACCCATGCGCGAGACAAAGGAGACCACCACACCGGCCGTTATCACCCCCAGTAGTATGGACACAAAGGCCGTCCTGAAGGGAAGACCGAAGACCTCCGCCACGACGCTCCCCATCCAGGCCCCCGTACCGGGAACGGGTACGGCGACGAAGAGGAACACGCCGAGGGCTTCAAGCCTTTCAACCGAAACCCCTTTCTTCCTCGCCCTCTCGTAAAGCCAGACGAAAAACCTCTTGGTGGGACCCCACCTGTGGGCCAGACGGCTCACCGGCCTGAGGAGGAGGAGGAGGAAGGGGACGGGGATGAGGTTTCCGACGACGGCAAGGAGGAAGACCTTCCAAACCGGGAGGTCGTAGTACAGTACCCCCAAAGGGATGGCCCCCCTCAGCTCCAGAACGGGCAAAGAGGCCGCCACGACCACGGCGACCTCCGGGGGTAAGTTTTTCAGAAATGCGGTTATCTCACTCAATCTTCTCCACCACGACCTTTGTGTACTCCTGAACGTGGTGATACATCCTCCTGTAGTTCGTCTTCCTGTGCATCTTGAAGACCAGGAGGGGTTTTTGAACGTGTTCAAGCACCCTCAGTACGGCCTTGTGTCCTTTGAACTCAAGGCCGTTTTCCCCCTTGTAGAGGATGACCTCGGCCTCCAAGGTATCCCCAACGTCTGCCCGAACCCTCGGAACCGTTATCCTGTCCCCTTCCTCCACGGGTATCTGGAAACCTTTGAACTTTATCACGGCCTTCATCTTCGGACCTCCTTTTCACTTGCTCAAGCGTTCCACGGCCTTTTTGGCCCTCGTGTTGGTCTTATCGTACCTCAAAACCAACCTCCAATACTTGAGGGCCTCCTTTTTGTTCCCGGACTTTTCATAGGCCCTCGCCTTGCTCTCAAGCTCGGCCAGCTGTTGATAGCGCCGGGCGGTCACGTTCTTCGGATTCTCGCTCAAAATCTCCGTGGCGATCCTCTTGACCGTTTTCAGGTCCCCCCGCTTGTAGGCGCTTATCATCCTCCTCTGCTTGTCTATGCTCTCCGAGGACTTCAGCGATATCGTCGGTTTTGGCGCGGAGAGGTCCACGTTCAGCGATGGGACTACGGGTGATACCTCCGTTTTCAGCTCCAGCTTTTTCCTGAGTGTGATCTCTTCCCCCCTGAGTGTGGGCCTTTTCTCATCCTTCTTTTTAACGGCCAACTTTTTCCGCTTGGCCTCCTTTTTCTCGGCGAACCTCTTCTTCAGGTCCTCCACCTTTACGGGGCGTTTGGACTTAATCGCCTCCTCTATGGTCTCCTTCAGGGCGAGTATGTCCGGGTTGTCCGGGTAGACCTCAAGGGCTATTTCCACAAACTTTAAGGCCTCCTCGTACTTGCCCTGCTCCATCAAGGCCCTGGCGGTGTTCACGTTCTCCTCCGCGGCCAGACGGTTCAAGAGGGGTGCGTATATGGCCGTAAACTGGGGTCTGTCCCCCAAGAACGGGGCTACGGAATCCAACTTTGCGAGGGCTTCGCTGAGCCTTTTCTCCGCCAACAGCTTTTTGGCCTGCACCACCTTATCCCAGAGGGAGATGAGACTGTCGGCCTTCCGGATGTAATCCCTGGCCTGAAGGAGGTTTTTGTCCATTTTTAAGGCCTTTTGGGCGTACTCCTTGACAAGGTTGTAGTTCTCCTTGATCCTCTCCGGGTCCCCTTCGTTCTCGGCGGCCGTGAACGTTGACACCGCAAGGCTTAAACTGCTTTGGGCCTCGCTCCTCTTTTGGTTGACGTAAAGGAAGGACGCAACTGCTACCAACAGGACGGCCAGCGCCCCGACCGCGCCGAACACGATCGGGGAAACCCTTCCCCGCCCTCCTATTATCTCCGTTTCGGGTTTTTCCTTGGGGTCCACGTAGAGAAGGGTCATGCGACCCACCTTAAGCACATCCCCGCTCTTGAGCCTTACCCTCCCCTTTAAAAGCTTTCCGTTCAACTCCGTCGGGTTGGTTGAGCTGAGGTTTTCAACCTCAACGGCGTCCCCGAGGAAGTGTATCTTCAGATGTTCCCTTGAGGTGTGGGGATCCTCAACCCTGTACTCAACATCGGGAGACCTGCCGAGTATTCCCGATGATACTATTTCTATGATACTACCGGCGTTGGGGCCGGTCAGGATTTTGAAATACGGGGGTTCCTCGGCTTCAAGGAACTGTGTGGGCTGACTCGTCCCCTCCGGTTCAGGGGCCTCAAGGACGGTTATCCTCAGCTTCCCCCCGAAGTCAAGCACGGTACCCGGTCTCAGTTCAACCTCCTTCACGTTTTCTATACCGTCGGCCGTTACCCCCTTTCCCGAGGCCCTGAAGACGTAAGCATCTCCCTTCCTATCTATTACGGCAAAGTCCGGAGGATAACCTATTACGAACAGGTCGCTCTGAGCCGAACCACCTATTACGAAGGGAAACTTGCGTATGGTGATCTCCTTTTCCCTCTGCCCTATCTGAACCTTTACCTTGAGCATTTTCTCCTGTTATTCTAAGGTTGCGACGATGTCCTCTACCCTCTTCACAACCGTTAGGAGGTCCTCTTTGATCTGGGAGAGGAGGACCTTCCTCTTGCCCTCCATCTGCTCCAACTCGGATTTCAAGGCCTCTATCCTGTCCCTTATCCTCATCTCCTCGGCCCTGACGCTTTGGATGAGCTCTTGGGCCTTTCTTTCCGCCTCCTTCAACTTCTCCTCGGCCTCCCTCTCCTTCTCCCTGATGTACCTCTCGGCGGTCTCCTTGGCCATCTTTATGATGTCGCTGGCGAGCTTGTCCTCTGGTATTTTGGACAGGTCTATCTGAGGGGTTTCCGGGCGCTCGGACTTCAGGGCTTCCAGCTCCCTCTTCAGGTTTTCGTTCTCCTGTCTCAGGATGTCGAGCTCGCTCCTGAGCTCGGAGAGCTTTCTCCTGTACTCCTCAACCTCCTCCCCACCCGAACCCTTTTCCTCACTCTCGGCCAACCTCTTCTCCAACTCCTCAACATCCTTTGCTATCCTCTTGAGAAACGCCTTGACCTCGTCCGGGTCAAACCCCTTTTTACCCAATCCCCCCACCTCTTTGAAGGTGGCCGTCCTTATCCTGGAGGCAAGACTCCTCTTCTTTCCGGGCTGAAGCTTGCGGGTTTTTAAAGGTCCTTGCATGGTACGGTATTGTAAAGCAGAAAACCACCGAAATCAAAGGAGGGATCCGCCCGTATAATTTTCGGTTTAAGGAGGAAGAACATGGTTGAACCGAAAGTAACACTGAAGGATTTTGACTACCACAAGCCCACGTGGTGTCCTGGATGTGGGGATTACGCCGTTCTGCTGGCGCTGAAAAAGGCCCTTGTAAACCTGAACAAGAAACCCCACGAGGTCGTGATCGTTTCCGGTATAGGTTGTAGCGGAAAGATAAGCGATTACATAAAGTCCTACGGCTACCACGGTATACACGGACGCGTTCTCCCGGTCGCCACGGCGGTAAAGATAGCCAATCCGAAGTTGACCGTTATAGGGGCGGGCGGGGACGGAGACGGGTACG
>JALWZG010000087.1:12626-13117 GCA_027002825.1 Caldifarciminota bacterium | reverse complement strand
GAAGTGGGAGGCCGGCCAAAGGGTGAATTCCTTCACCTCCCGGAGGGTTTTCATTGAGACCGGCTCAAGTATCCTCATCCTCTCAATCTCATCCCCCCAGAATTCAATCCTCAATATAAATTCCTCGTAAGCCGGTATTATGTCTAAGACGTCCCCCCTTATGCGGAAACGCCCCCGCTGGAGGTCTATGTCGTTCCTCTCGTAGTGGAGGCTGACGAGGTGGAGGGCGAGGTCCTTCAGGTTCCACCGGTCCCCAACCCGAAAGGTTAAGAAGCTCTCCCTTATTACGGAGGGGTCGTCAAGGGCGTATATGGCGGAGACGGAGGCCACCACAATGACGTCCTCTCTGGTGAGCAGGGAGGAGACCGTTCGCAGCCTTAGGCGTTCAATATCGTCGTTTATGGTGGCCTCCTTGGGGATGTAGGTGTCCGTCTGGGGGATGTAGGCCTCCGGCTGGTAGTAGTCGTAGTAGCTTATGAAGTACTCAACGG
>JALWZG010000087.1:0-12616 GCA_027002825.1 Caldifarciminota bacterium | reverse complement strand
CCGTAGAGCTGGGCGGCGAGGGTCTTGTTGTGGGAGAGTATGAGGGTGGGTTTGCCGATGCGGGCTATAACGTGTGCGATGGTGTAGGTGTTATGGACGAAAACACCACCGAAGCCGGACAGGAAGGTCTCGTCCCCTTCAACGGATAGGTCGTAAACCTTCCCGGAGTAAGTTAGCCTCCTTATCCCCTTTACCTTTACCCACCGAAGGTGGGCGAGTCTCTCTAACCTATGGGCTTTCAGGCCGTCCGTTATCTTGAGAAAGGTTTCAACGGATGGAAACCGTTTCCCTAACTCTATTGCGGATACAGTCGCCCGGGATAGGCCCGTCGCTACCTCCCTCTGGGCTAACCCCATCCTTTTCCCTACATAGGGTATAACATCAACGTTGGTGTTGCGGGCGGTTGATAGGAGCCTCCCAATCCCATCGGCCTTGTGGGGAACGTTGAAGCCAACCTTGCGGAAGAACTTTTCGGCCTCCTTTCCGTACAGCCTTATTACGTTGTAGAAGGCCCCATCGTGGGATGAGTTGGTCGCCCTCTTAAAGACCTTCCGCACCCTACCCCATATTCCGAGTCGCAGTAGGGCGTACAGGATATCGTTTGCGAGCCTGTCGCTTGAGGTGGTTAGGGAGATCTCCCCGTTTCTCACCGTACCATCGCCGTCAAATATACCCCGGAGGATGTGGGAGAGTTGCTCATCGCTCAAGTTCGGCCAGAAGTCCGGTAGCCTCTTATCCTTGGACGTCCTACCGCAGAGGGAAGTAAGGAGGTCAGACAGGACGCTGCCGTACAGGACGGTATCCTTGTGGTCCCTGTGGCCCAACTTAAGGCCAAATCGTCGGGCTACCCTCTTCAGTAAGCCCCTGTAGTATGGGGACGTCGTGGATACGAGTACGTACCTGTCCTCACCCCTCCCCTCGGCCACGTACAGGCCGATAAACTCAAGGAAATCCCTGTCAAGAGGAATAAAATTATCCGTAATATATATCCCCTCCAACCCCCTACCCACCTCCGGGAACGCCCTCGGAAGAGGTACGTAATCCTCCCTCGTAATCTCGGAGACTCTCTTCAACTTCAGGCCTTCGGGAGTCAGGACGTAGAAGTTGTGATCCCCCGTCGTCCTTATCCTCCTGCCATCCTCAAGCACCACCTCGTAGAGGGTGTCGCTCCAGTGATAGGAAAGGGCGTAGATGGGGCTAACCCTGACCTCAAGGGTTTCGGGGGAGAAGGAGACCGTGAAGAACCTGTCCTCCGGCAGGGGTACGACCACATCCTCACCTAAGGACAGGACGCCGTACCTCTTCGCCATCTCCTCAACGAAGGCTCCTATCCCTACCATCCTCCATATCACTTTGTCCCCCCTCCTCTCCCCTATGACGACCGGCTCCTCCGGGTGGAGACTCTTCCCCGTCCCCGTCGCCCCAAGAAGGACAGAGTACTTCTCCCCGCTCTCTATCCTCCTCACCAACTCCTCTATGGCCTTTGGCTGGTCCCCCGCCGGCTCAAAGGGGGCATGGAGGACGAAGGGGGAGCCGGGGAAACGGTAGATCTTCATCGGGGGGAATTTTAAGTGCGAACTTTCCTTAGGCGGAGTTTCCCAACTAGCTGATACTGTACCTTGTTTCGGGAGTATAATTTTGTGCTGAAGGAGGTTGAAAATGGCCGTTGCGGTTAAGGAGAGGCCAAGAGAGGAAGTTTGGACCTACGAGGACTACCTCCGCCTTACGGATGACAAACGGTATGAAGTCATAAACGGGAGGTTGAAGGAAATGCCTGCACCTACGACCTGGCACCAGGATATCTCAAGGAATCTTGAGTTTTTGATGTGGAACTTCGTCCGAGAGAAGAGGTTGGGCAAGGTCTATGATGCCCCTATAGACGTAGTTTTGGGGGATAGGTACGTCCTTCAGCCTGACATAATCTTCATCTCCAAGGACAGACTTGGGATAATTGGCGAGAAGGCCATAATGGGTCCTCCGGACTTGGTCGTTGAGATAATCTCTCCTGCTACAGTGCGGAGAGATACTGTTGTTAAGAAGGGCATCTACGAGAGGTTTGGGGTTAGGGAGTACTGGATAGTCTATCCTGAGGAGAGGGCCGTTGAGGTGTGGGTTCTAAACGATGAGGGGAAGTACGACCTCTTCAACGTAGCCGAGGGTGAGGGGAAGATCAGGAGTAAGGTTTTGGAGGGGTTTGAGATAGATCTTAAGGAGGTCTTCAAATTATGACGAAGGAGGTTGAAGATGGCCGTTGCGGTTAAGGAGAAGCCAAGAGAGAAAGTTTGGACCTACGAGGACTACCTTCGTCTCACAGATGACAAACGGTATGAAGTCATAAACGGGAGGTTGATAGAAATGCCTGCACCAGGATTTGAGCATCAGGATATATCTATGCGTATCTCAGTAAAGATATTCATCTTTCTTCAAAAAGCCGACATCGGAAAAGTTCTGTCCGCCCCCTTTGACGTCATCCTATCCGGGACTGTCGTTGTACAGCCGGACATAGTTTTCATCTCCAAGGATAACCTGAAGAACATCAAGAAGGGCAGGCTTTTCGGTCCTCCCGATCTGGCTGTTGAGATAATATCACCGGGAAGTTTTTACAGGGACAGGTATGAAAAGTTCGCCCTCTACGAGAAATACAGCGTTGGGGAATACTGGCTGGTATATCCAGAATACAGGGCTATAGAGGTCTGGTGTTTGAAGGACGGCAAATACGTTTTACACTCTGTTGCGGCAGAAAAGGGAGATGTTGAGTCTTGCGTTTTAAAGGGCTTTAAGATAAAGGTTGAGGAGGTTTTTAAATGAAGGAAGCGGTAGTTGATAGGCCAAAGGAGAGAATCTGGACCTATGGGGACTATTTGAGCGGACGAATTCCAACGGAAGTTTCAGAGATTGTAAAAGGTGAGGAGGTCAGAAAGATGCCTGCGGGTTTTTCTCACGGATATATAGAATCTTATTTGGCGGCGGTTTTACGGAGCAAACTGGCAATCCGATATTGGGTTGCATCTGGTGAAGTCGGATTATTACTCTCCCGCTCCCCTTTGACCCTCCGTGGTGCTGACGTGGTGGCCGTAGGAAAGGACAGGCTAAAAGGCGTCCCGAAAGGCGCCATAGAGGTACCACCAGACCTGATAGTTGAGATAGTCTCACCATCGGACGGACTGCCCTACATCATTGAGAAGATGGAGGACTACAGGAAGTGGGGGGTGAAGAGGCAGGTTTGGGTGTTTCCGGAGGATAGGGAGGTGGTCGTGGTTGACGAGGGAGGGGTCAGGGCCTTCGGTGAAGGGGATGAGGTGGAGCTTTTGGAAGGTGTGAAGTTCAGGCTCAAGGACCTGCTGAAGGAGGTTGAAGATGAGGGAAGGGGTAGTTGAAAAAGCAAAGGAGAAGGTTTGGACCTACGAGGACTACCTTCGCCTTGAGGACGACAAGCGCTATGAAGTTATAAACGGGAGGTTGGAGGAGATGCCTGCACCGGGCTTTGAGCATCAGGATATACTCACAAGGTTGCTCCTGAACCTTAGAACCTTCGCGGACGATAAAGACTTAGGAAGGGTCCTCCCCGCCCCCTTTGACGTCATCCTGTCCGAGACTGTGGTGGTTCAACCGGATATAGTTTTCATCTCCAACGATAACCTAAAGAACATCAGGAAGGGCAAGTTGTTCGGCCCTCCCGATCTTGTGGTTGAGATAATATCACCGGGAAGTTTCTACAGGGACAGATATGAGAAGTTTGCCCTCTACAAGAAGCACAAAGTCAAGGAGTACTGGATAGTCTATCCGGGTGAGAGGGCCGTTGAGGTTTGGGTTTTGAACGATGAGGGGAAATACGAGCTTTCCGGTGTAGCCGATGGTGAGGGGAAGATCAGGAGTAAGGTTTTGGAAGGGCTGGAAGTTGACCTAAAGGAGATCTTCGGATGAATTTGGAATTCCCCAGAGCAATCCCCTATCAGGTGAGGATATAATGCCCTTTCCCTCGCGTGCTTAATTGAAAGGATTCTTTAAAGCACTTTTGAACGTTATAGGTTTCGGCCTTAAAATGCCGGCTATGGGTGTTGTACTGGTGGTATCCCAATTATGTTCCGGTGAGTTCTGGTGTGGGTTTAAGAGGGACAACTTCGGAAGGGGCAGGGCGGCCGTGACCGCCACGTTCTCCGGTGTTTCATCCCTTGTCCAGCTGTGGTCCGCTTCACTCAGCGCCGCGACCGGTCGTTATTCCGGACCCGCGGTCTTTGATGTGACGGGTGATGGTATACCCGACATAGTCGTCGGAGACAACAGCGGATACGTCAGGTGCTTTAACGGACCCGATGGCACTGTCCACTGGAGCAGGTATTTCGGTTCATCCGTGTACTCAACGCCCGCCGTGGGAGACATAGACGGCAACCCGTCAACCGTAGAGGTCGCCGTCGTCGTCGGTTCAAACCTTTACGTCCTTGAGGGTGCCACGGGAAACACGATTTGGAGTGCCTACATCGGAACATATCCGGACAACGGATCACCCCGCCTTGCGGACCTGAACGGGGACGGGGTTAACGATGTAATAGTCGGCAGTTATAGCAGAACAACCGCCTACAACGGACCTGACGGCTCGCAGATCTGGAGCAACTCATCCGTGAGGGCGGACGCGACGGTACCGGTTGTGGCCGATTTGAACGGCGACGGCATACCGGACGTCGTGGTCTCGGACGACAACAGCAACCGCCTGGTGGCCCTGAACGGTTCAAGTGGGCATCAGCTCTGGGCTGTCCCACTCAGCGGCTCTTATCCCACCTCCCCCGCCGTTGAGGACATAGACGGGGATGGACTTCTCGACATAATAGTAAGCACCCAATCCTACATGTACAGGGTGGACCAGTACGGCAACACGATTTGGAATGCACCCATAAACATGACCTTCTCCTCCGACGCCCACGAGTCCCCGGTGATCGGTTGGGATGTGAACGGCGACGGTGTGAAGGACATATTCCAGAGCGGATACGGGAATCCCGAACTCAAGGCCATAAGCGGTGCGGACGGGACTACCATATGGACGAACAGCACACTCGTTGAAACCCACGGTTCGGCACCCATCACGGCGGGTGAGTTTGAAACCTCCAACTCCACCTTTGAAATACTCTACAACGACCACGACGGCTATCTGAACGTTATAGACGCGGCGAGCGGATCGGTCCTCTGGAGCTACAGATACGGCAGCGGTCCCTTCGGCTCCGGCTACTCCGTCCTCGCCGACGTCAACGCGGATACGTGCATAGATTTCGTTTTGCGCGGTGAATCGGACTCACCGATCATAGCGGTATTCACGTCAAGCGTTTACGGAACGTGCTATCTCAGCTGGGAGGACCCCGAAGACGTAAACGAGGCGACAAAGGAAAAGGTGGGAAGGGTCCTGGTGGAAAGGGGTGGTGTAAGGGTTGAGGGTGAGGGAAGGTACGAGGTGTACTCCCCGACGGGCAGGAGGATGACGGCGGGAAGCGTCAAGGGCAGCACTTTTCTCCCCCTACCGCACGGCGTTTATATCGTGAAGTTCAACGGGAAGGTGTACTCCGTGAGCGTTAGGTAAGGGCCTAATTCCCCTCTTTGTCCCAGATTCTCGGCTCTTTACCGGATAGAAGGCGTTTTATGTTCCCCCTGTGTCTGATCCATATGAAGGCCGTCACCACCCCCGAAAGGACGACGAAGGGGAGAGAGGTCCTGTTGGGATCGAAAAGAAGCACCCACAGGAACACCACCAGAGCGGCGAGCAGCGAGCCGAGCGAAACCCATCCCGTCAGGAGGACTACCACAACCCACACCGACAACCCGATGAGGACCCCAAGGGGTGTAAGCGCCACGAATGCCCCAAGCGATGTGGCTACACCCTTTCCACCCTTAAAACCGAGAAAGGGGGTAAACATGTGTCCCAACACAGGGGCGACGGCGGCCACCAAGGCGAGCTCAAAGTTGTAAGGGAAGAGCAACCTGACCACAAAGACCGGTAAAAACCCCTTCAGGGCGTCCAGGAGGAAGACGAGAGACCCCCACTTCAAGCCCAAAACCCTTGTGGCGTTTGTTGCGCCCACGTTCCCACTTCCGACCGTCCTTATGTCCACACCCTTTACCCTCTTGGTGATGATGTACGCCCAAGGTATCCCACCGAGGATATAGCCGAGGACGAATATGAGGGCGTAAACGTAAAGTTGAACCTCATACGGTACGTTTCCCAGCATCCACCACCTCCCTGTACCACTCCAGGGTCATGCGCAGGCCTTCCTCAAACGGCACCTTAGGCTCCCATCCGAGAAGCCTCTTTGCTTTTGTTATATCCGGTCTCCTCCTCTTGGGATCGTCCTGGGGTAGGGGCAGGAAGGTGAAGTTCTCGGGAACACCGTATATTTTAACCACGAGCTTCGCCACCTCCAAGACCGTCCTCTCATCCGGATTTCCGAGGTTCACCACCTCTCCGTCCAGACCCTCGTAGGTCAGGAGCCTGAAGAGGCCTTCCACCATGTCCGAGACATAGCAGAAGCTCCGGGTCTGGCTCCCGTCCCCGTATATGGTCAACGGCCTCCCCGTCAGGGCCTGATAGGCGAAGTTGGGGATTATCCTGCCGTCCGCCACGTCCATGTAGGGGCCGTAGGTGTTGAATATGCGGGCTATTCGCACGGGTAGGCCGTCGTACCTGTGGTAGGCCATGGTTATGGCCTCGGCAAACCTTTTACCCTCGTCGTATACGCTTCTGGGCCCCACCGGATTTACGTTCCCCCAGTAATCCTCGGTTTGTGGGTGTACCAAAGGGTCCCCGTAGACCTCGGACGTCGATGCGAGGAGAAAGACAGCCCCCACCTCTTTGGCGAGATCCAACAGGTTTTTAACACCTATGGAGTTGACGAGCATGGTGTCAACGGGTAGGGAAAGGTACTTCTTGGGGCTGGCAGGAGAGGCGAGATTGATTATGTAATCGTAGTCGTCCTTTGGGACCTCCTCCGTTATGTCCATCTCGTAGAACGTGAAATTCTTTTCCCCCGCGTAAATCCGAACGTTCTCCCGCTTTCCCGTTGAGAAGTTGTCCACACCCACAACCTCCCAACCAAGCCTCAAGAGATAACCGGTAAAATGCGTCCCTATAAAACCCGCGTTCCCAGCTACCAAGGCCTTAGGCATGGCCGCCATTCTAAGGGCGAAACCTCCGGGGTTTTTCCCCCGACCTCATCGTCCTTATGTGATCCCCGGCCGCCAACCCCAAAACCCCCATGACAAACCACTGGAAGTTGGGGTAGAAAAAGCTGTCAGAGGTCATACCGGATAGGAGGAGGAAGATCACGGTGCTGACCAGCATGTGGGAGTAGCTACCCCTGTAGCCCAGGAGCAACCGGAAGACGCACACAAGCCACACCAGGAATACGGAAAAACCCAACACACCCCATATCGTAAGGAAGCTGACGAAAACGTTGTGGGAGGCCGGCACGTATCCCGTGGTGATGATACCGAAGAACTTGTGGAGGAAGGGTAGGGAGGCGTACGAGGAAAAGAGTTTCTTCCAGATCATCATCCTACCGTTAAAGGATTCGGGATCCGTTCCGAAGGCGTTTTGGGAGAACCTGAGCGAGATCTCCTTCCAGAACAGAAGGGATATAAGGGTTATGGCCATAAGAACGAGGACGTAAGCCCATCTGTGTTTTACCTCTCTTGACCTCCAAAGGGAGGACACAAATATCACCGTAAAAACCCCCAACCAGAGCGACCTCGTGTAGGTCTTGTAGAGCAGGAAGAGGATGAGGAGGAGATAGGCGAACTCTGGGATTGAGAACCTCCTGCCCAGCCTTGAGATCAGGACTATAAAGGGCGGGACGAGCTCAAACCCGAAGGCCGTCGCATCGTAGTACACGGCGCGCAACCGGGGAAAGGCAAAGCTGTGGAACGCATCCGGCACAACCCCCGCCAATCCCAAAAGACCCGCGGATGCGGGGAAGACCCCGGAGAGGAGGTAAGCCGTTTCAAAATACCTCCGCCTCTCTTCCGGCAACTCCCTCATCATGTAATAAAACCCCAGACCAGAGATCAACATGAAAAACAGTCCCAACCCCCCCAGGTTGGGTATGAAGAGCAGGGAAAAAAGGGCGGGTAGGACGAAGAGCGGTTGTACCACGTCCAAGGAGATGAAGGGGGGAGTGATCCTCCTCCTGAAGGCCAGAAAGAACGTCCATATGACCGTCGCGTACACGGAGAACACGTGGGTTATCTTCAAAGGCCCTATGTAAAACCTGTAGAGGGAGTCTATTACGGGCTTCGCGACCACCAGAAATAGGTAGGATAGGAAAGGTGAGAGGAAGGTGAAGACCACGAGAGTGAAGAAGGCCAGAAGTCCACCAAACTTTAAGGGACTCAGGTTGAGTATGGCGAGCGTGAGGACGAAGGTCAGGAGCACACCGGTGAGGGAGTATATCAGGGTTTCCATACACCCCTTTCGCTGACTATGGCCGTTATGAGATCCGGCGGTGTTATGTCAAAGGCGTAATACTCGTAATCCTCTCTCGGCAAATCCTCCCTTTTCTCCACGGGTATTTTCTCGGAGAACTCCTCATCGGAAAACGTGGTGGATGGTGCAACCACCACAAAGGGTACACCAAACCTCTTCGCCGCAAGGGCTATGGTGAGAGTTCCTATCTTGTTGAAAACGTACGCGTCCCTTGTTATGCGATCCGCCCCCACGACGACGATGTCAACCATTCCCCTTTCCATCAGGAAACCCGTATGGTTGTCCGGTACCACACTGTAAGGTATACCCTCAAGTCTCAACTCGTAGGCCGTAAGGCGGGCACCCTGCATGTAAGGCGCGGTTTCAGGGACGAAAACCTTTTTCACAAACCCTTCCCCAAAAGCCCGACGGATCACACCAAGGGCGGTTCCGGGATAGGGTGTGGCCCACATACCCGTATTGCAGTAGGTGAGAACGGTGGACGGACCTTTGAAAAACCCAAGGCCTATTTCGGCCATCCTCTCGTTTATCTCCCTTTCCCTCCCCTCAACGTATCGGGCGAACTCCAGGAATTCCGGAGGTTGAGCCCCTCCTTCTATGAGGGGTTTTACCTCCCTCAGGACGTTGTGCAGGTTTACGGCCGTAGGGCGGGAGTTTTTGAGAGCCGACCAACCCTCCCACATCCTCTTCGGATTTCTGAGGGACTGTAGGTATAGACCGTAGGCGGCCACTATTGAGATCATGGGCGCCCCTCTTACGACCATTTTTTTCACGATCCTCGCCGTTGAAAAGGCATCCCTTGCCCTCCTGTAGATCACCCTCTTGGGCAGGACCCTCTGGTCCAGAACGAGGAGGACGTCCCCCTCCAGTTTGAAAGGAGGAAGCATCCGCATGATCCGGGAGTTTACACCCGTAAACTTTCCCCAGTATAATCAACGCCTCATGGAGAGAACCCTTCTCATGATCAAACCCGACGCCGTTGAGAAAAACGCCATAGGTCGCATAATATCCATGGTAGAGGAAAACGGGTTCAGGGTGGTGGGACTGCAGAGCAAACACTTCAGCAGGGAAGAGGCGGAGAGGTTTTATGAGGTACACCGCGGGAAACCCTTTTTCAACTCCCTTGTGGATTACATAACGAGCGGCATGGTCGTCGGCGTGATGCTTGAGAGGGAGGACGCCGTCAGGAAGCTGAGGGAGTTGGTGGGGGCAACCGATCCGAGGGAGGCGAGGTTGGGGACCATACGTGCTGTCTTCGGTGAGAGTATAGAGAGAAACGCCGTGCATGCCTCCGATTCCCCGGAAAACGCCCTGCGTGAGCTCTCCTTCTTCTTCAGATGAGGGTGGCCGTCATAAGGCACGCCCGAACCCGATGGAACGACGCCAAACGTTTGCAGGGTTGGGTTGATACGGAACCCTATCCCGAGGCCTTGACGTCCTTTTGGGAGAGGACGCAGGACATACCCTTTGGACCCGACGTCGTGTTTTCATCGGATCTGAAGCGGGCGAGGGTATCCGCGCAGATGTTCCTACAGAGGTACGGGGATGTACCGGTGATCTACGACTGGAGGCTGCGGGAAAGACATATGGGGGAGTGGGAGGGGAGGTACTCTCAGGAGATAAAGGAGAAACACCCGGAGGTTTTGAGGGTGGATTTCAGGATACCCGGAGGTGAGAGCGTTTTGGACGTTTACGAGCGCGTGAGCAGGTTCGCCGGTGATATGGTGTGGTACTCATCAAAGAGGGGATGGACCAAGGTTTTCATCGTATCCCACCAGATCACCATGGAGGTTCTGAGGCGAGTACTCCTGGGGATTCCCGTGGATCAAACGGTATGGGAAAACCTCAGGGGAAGCGGGGATTGGTTTGAGGTTGAGGTGGGGAATGTTCCTTTCACTGCTCAAAGGTAAAAGGGGTGTACTCGCCCCCTTTTCCGTATCCTTCGCCCTCCTTGTGTTCATGTCCCTGATCGGGGTGGAATGGGAGGTATCCCTCGTCCTATCCTCTTTTACCGGCGTCCTGCTCCTCTCCGAAAACGTGGCCAGATCCCTCTGGGAGGATTACGCGATCTTCCGTATGGTTTTGAGGTTTAGGAGGGAGGTGGTCGTTGTGATCGTGTCATCCCTCATAGCGTTTTTCTCCCTCCTGCTGAACGTTCTGCTCGCAGCCCTTGTGTCCCTCATGTACTCCGTTCCGCTCCTCTTCAAATCCCCCGGCCTCCTCGTATGGTCCCTCTCCTCCTCCCTCATATGCACCACGCTATCCATAATAGGCGAGATGTCGGGTGTAAGCCTGAGCTTTATGGCGGCCGTACTTCAGCTTCCCCTCCTGATAGGATTCTACGGTTATCTGTCCGCGGAATCCCCCCCAACCTACCTTGGGCTTATGGCGGTTATGGGACTCTTTTACCTCTCCCTGATGATAACCTTTTCAGACGAATTCCTTGAAATTTGACACAACTTGCAAAGGGTTCACATCTGCTTTAAAATATTATCCTATGCTGATGTTTATAATAACACAGTCGGTTTTACAGACGGATTGGTCGGGGGGGCCGGGTGTCTGCGGCCCCGTCTCCAGCTGGGGCAGCGCGTTCTGCTCCGCCGATAGCGATATGTTTTACGGGTTCGCGGGGAAGCTGAGGCTGAGGGGTGTTTTCAAAACCTTGGACGAAAACCTCGTTGACGGTAGTATAGGCGGTTGGGACAACGACCCGGACATAGTGGACATGGATTTGGACGGGGACAACGACCTTCTCGTCTCAGATGAGTCAAACCCCGACGTGGTTTATTGGTATGAGAACGACGGATGTGGAAGTTTTACAAGACACACAATAGATACGAACGTTGAAAGTGTTGATGAGATCGTCGCAGTTGATTACAAACAGGATGGGGATATGGACGTCTTCGCCGTTGCCCATCCGAGCATACACAGGGACGTAATACTCTACGAGAACACGGGTGGGATGAACTTCTCCGCCTTCACGATCGATCCCAACATGGGGGGTTGGTCGGAGGCCGAGGGTATAGACGCCGGGGATCTTGACGGAGACGGGGATTACGACATAGCCGTTTCCTGGCTTGCCGGCGGACTCTGGTGGTACGAGAACAACGCGGGCAGCTGGACAAAGCACAGCCTTGGAACGGGGTGGAGTAGTGCCTGGGACGTCCTCATAAGCGATTACGATGGGGATGGGGACAACGATATAGCCCTGGCGACGAGAAACCGCCTCCTTCTGTTTGAGAACGACGGTTTCGGGAACTTCACACAGATAACCGTGGACAACTCCTTAAACGACGGATACGGACTTG
Source organism: Caldifarciminota bacterium (assembly GCA_027002825.1). GTDB lineage: Bacteria > Hydrothermota > Hydrothermia > LBFQ01 > LBFQ01 > JAADCS01. Next base: position 847 of record JALWZG010000087.1, on the reverse strand, counting down.
CGGACGGAGACCTGGATGGGGATGGGGACCTGGACATAGTCCTGACCGACAGGAGTGGAAGGGTCTACGCGTACAGGAACGATGGGAACTTGAACTTCACACGCTTTACGGTTGACAACAGCGCCAACAGGCCCATGGGCGTTCAGGTGGCCGACTTTGAGCCGGACGGGGACCTGGACATAGCCGTCGCGGATCAGAACAACCGGAGGATATACATCTATCTCAACGGAGGGGGTTTTGGTTTCACAAAAACCTCCCCCTCCATACCCCTTCGCCACTACTTCGGTGTGGGGATAGGGGATCTGGACAGCGACGCCTCCCCGGACATACTCGTGAGGGCGGGTCTGTATCCTTCCCCCAAGGAGGGCCTCTGGTGGTACAAGACGGTTCTGCAGTACGCCCCTACCGCCACTCTGACCTCCTCCGTTCTGGACGCGGGCGTCTACAGGAGATGGCAGAGCGTGAGGGTTCAGTTCTCCAACTGCAACCCCGGAAACACCGCAATACACGTCTACGTGAGGGTCTCAAGGTACGGCGTGGCGTGGACCGGTTGGATAGGCCCCTACGTCTTCACGGGGTCGGGGACGCAGAACCTCTACCAGGCCTCAATACCGGGGTCTGACACCTTCACCGTTCAGAGCTTCCGCTATCTGCAGTACAGGGTTGAGCTCTACGCCAGTGCGGATTCAACCAAAAGCCCCATACTTGACGAGATAGAGTTCACCTACGACCCCCTCGGTGAGGGTGGTGAGTTGGGTGTGGAGGAGAAGGTGAGGGTGGGGAACGGGTACGTTGAGTCGCAGGGGCCTTTTGTGGTTCTGGACGTTGACGGGAAGGTTGTGGCGAG
>JALWZG010000086.1 GCA_027002825.1 Caldifarciminota bacterium | reverse complement strand
GTGGGTGGGATCTATAATCAAGTATACCGAGGGCCTGCAGGTGTATCAGGGAGAGGGAGAGGTCGTGATGTCCCACGGGTGGAAGGTTCACGGAGTAAAGCAACACCAGAACGGCGAGCAACCAGAGGAGGATGGGACGGGACATCTGCCGGTAATGTTAAGGGAGGGGAAGGGGCCGGTGTCCTCTTGTAGACATTAGTTAACATAAGGTTCATTATGTGCGAGACGTAAAAGCCGAACAGAACAACACCTATCAACACCCTTTTCCTAAAACCTGACGTCGGGTTTCCTCCGCTGTTCTAAGGCATCTCCTCCTTCCTCAAAGGCCGCAACGTCAAGGTCAAAGTAATCCTCAGGTGTGAAGCCGACCTTACGCGCTATCAGAACCGCCGGGAAGCTCTCAATTGCGGCGTTGTACTCCCTCACGGTGGCGTTGTAGTAGCGGCGTGCGAGTTGAAGTTCGTCCTCCACTTCGGCAAGGGTTTTTTGGAGCTCAAGGAAGTTCCTGTTGGCCTTCAGGTCGGGATAACTCTCGGAAAGGGCTATCACGCTCTTCAGGGCTTTGGTGAGCTCACCCTCCGCCCTCACCTTTTCCCTCGGACTTTCGGCCGACAGGCTTTTACTACGCGCCTCGGCGAGCTTTTCAAATATCTCCTTCTCGTGCTTGGCGTACCCCTTTACGATTTCAACAAGACTGGGAATGAGATCGGCCCTGCGCTTGAGCTGAACCTCCACACCGCTCCACGCCTCCCTCACCAGCTGTCTCTTCCTGACGAGGGAGTTGTAGAGGTATACGAAGTATACGGCGATGAGCAGCGGTGTGAGAAATATTGATACGGTAAACAGGAGCAATATTGTCCCCATATCAGTCTATCGCACCCCTGCTGCCTTTAAAGGCCTTCGCGTACTCGTCATAGGAGTCGGCCGTACCCGCTATGCTGTAGAGGACGGCTGAAAACTCTTTAAGGTTCATGCTCGTTCCGGACATGGCGTATCTGAACACGACCGAGTTGTCAGTGCCTATGGCAAAAGCGCCTATGTGTATGTGTGAGTTCAACTCCAAGAGCATCCTCATCAGCTCCTGGTTTAGGTTTACGTCCTCGGCCAGATAGGAGTAGAACTTCACCAAAACGTCCTCCTCGTGCCAGGGAACAACCTCAACGTTAACCGTAACCGTACCGTAGCGGAAGGAGAAGGTGTCCTCCACCTCCACGAAATCTATACCACTCTCCTTGAGAAAGCCCCTCACCCTCTCCCTGACCTCGGACAGGAGGCTCTCGTTTACACCGTACTTAACCTTCATCCCCTACCCTCCCGCAACCTTCTTTTTAAGCGCCTCCAGTTCCTGCTGGATCTTCCTCTTCCTGAGCATCTCCTCGTACTCCTTTTCAACGCTGTCCCGCGTCAGGTCAACCAGGGCCTCGGCCTCCTCCTCTTCCCTGAGGATCTTCTCCTCCATCCTGTCAAACTTACTGAAGACCTCGTTTCCGAAGCTCCCGGCGTATTTGGCGAAGCTCTTTTGAACCTCTGCCGCCTTCTTGCGTGCTATGAGGGTTGAATATCGGGTGCGAGCCTCCTCCAGCTTGGCCTTCAGCTGTTCCAGCTGTGAGCGGAGCTTCTCAACCGTCGCTTCGGCTTCTTGGTAGGCCTTTAGGTACTGTTGGGCCTGCCCCTCGTACTCCACCTTCTTCTCCAGGGCCTTCATGGCCAGCTCCTCATCCCCGCTCTTCAGGGCCTCCTCCGCCCTGACCTGCCATTCCTTGGCGAGCTCCGTTGCCTGTTCGTATTTGGCCTTCAGGCGACGGGCGTTGGCGATGGCTTTGGCCGTGGATGAAGTGGCCTTCCTCAGGGCGTCTTCCATATCGGAGATGATGAGCTTGAGCATCTTCTCCGGATCCTCCGCCTTCTCAAGCAAGGCGTTTATGTTTGCCCGCAAAACGTCCGTTATCCTGCTGAAGATTGCCATGATTTTGTTATTTTAAAGGAGAAAACTCCTGATTTCAAGCGGGGGTCGTGTGATGGTGTCGCAGAATAAACGAAATTTTGTAATAATATAGAACTATTTCATTGTTAAATTTAATTATTGTAAGTTTTGTTATTAAATTATTGATATTTTAAAATTACCATATTTATTAAGAATTTTGTTCCATAATAATACCAATTCGCAATTAAATTCATTAATATATCAGTTTACTCAAATATTTATTATACTGAAAAAATTAATCCCTAGAAACGCCTTTAGAATAACGGGATGCGTTATCCCCTCGTCCTGGCGTATCATGACGTATCACCCCACTTCCGCCTGACGGGAAACCGGGTTTATCCCTCACAGTTCAAAAAACACCTTTTGGGTTTACTCAGGAGGTTTTCCCCTGTTGACCCGAACGGGATGTCCTATCCCCTACCGCGGGACGGGTTTTTACTCACGTTTGACGATGCCCTCCGCGGGGTTTATGAGTACGCCTACCCCATAATGGAGGCCCTGGGTGTGAAGGGTATGGTGTTCGTCGTGGCCGGGTTTATGGGTAAGAAGAACCTGTGGGATGCGACGTTTGGCCGTCCCTCAGAACATATGGGTAAAAGGGAAATAAGGGCTCTGCACTCATCAGGATGGGTAATAGGCTCACACACCCTAACCCACAGGGCTTTAACGTTTCTCCCACGCAAAGAGGTTGAGGAGGAGTTGAGGATTTCAAAGGAGATCTTGGAGGACGTAATAGGAGATGAGGTGTGGGCCATAGCATACCCCTTCAACCGCTACAACGATGAGGTTCTAAAGCTGGCCATGGAATCGGGGTACTCATGGGGGTTTGCGGGACCATCCCTGAGGGGAAAATTCTCACCCCTAAACGTTCCCAGAATTCCCGTTTTTATAACGGATTGTTCTATCAAAATAAAGCTAAATCCCCTGACCACCCTTCTGGACATGGCCTTTACATCTCCATCAATCCTCACACCCGTGTATCAACGTCTGAAGAAGGTTGTATAAATCAAAACGGCGGTTGAAACTATTGAAGGCCCCAAAAACACCATATCCCTGATGGTTATGGGGAACTCCCCCACTATTACGACTTCACCCGGCTTCGGAACGTAATCAAGACCCACCTTTCTCGGTTTCCTCTCCCCCGGCATCTTCGCCCGTATACTCCACCTGTTAGCCCTCTCGCTGAAACCACCGGCGTCCATTATGTAATCCTGCACGGTCCTGTAAGGGATGTACTTGACGGATCCGGGGCTGTTCACACCTCCTATTACAAGGACGTTCAGGGGCTGGGTCTCTATGACGAGCGTATCACCTATGTTGAGGGGGGTTTTCAGATCGGCCTCCCGGCCGTTGACGAGTATCCTTTGGAACCTGTAAATCTCCTTCTCCAACCTGACCTTTAACACGGCATCGTAGACGTTTTCACCGGGAAAGATCTCAACGGTTCTGTAAACCCCACCGTCTACGGAAACCAGGATTACGGAATCCGTACGGAAGAGGACTACCGTATCGTTTGCCTTGAGGTAGGGGTTTTGGGAGACGTCCCCTTCCTTCACAAACTTCCAGAGGTTGAAGGTGTCCCCGTTGAGGACAACCCTGCTGTACGAGGAAAAGGGAAGAGCTTTAGTTCTAACAAGATCGTACAATCTTGTGCCTCCGTACATGCGGGCGAACCCCCTGTCGGCAAAGTTCCCCTTTAATAGAACAAAAAATTTGGCGTGGCTGACGATGTGGATACTCACAAGGGTGATGTCGGGTATGTACCGCCTGAAGGCCTTGAGCAGGACCTTTTGAGCGGAGTCAAGGGTCAAACCCACGACCTTTACGGACGCCGGTCGCCTGAGAGGTGTAACCTCCACCGGTATCCTACCCTCGTTGTCCACAAAGGTCTCGTACTGGACCACGGGGATGTACTTTGAATAAACCACCACAAAGAGCCTGTCCCCCACGTTCAAGACGTAGTCGGGGGTTATAACCTCAACCCCTTTGATTTCGGGTTTACTGTAAATCTCCCCCAGAGCCTTCTCACTTTTGGAGATCAGACCCAACACCGTCAGGAGAGTCATGGCGTGTATTATACGGCAGGCCGTTGTATAATACCATTCTATGCTTACGTTTTGGGTAGAGATTTCACCCGCTTTGGTCCAGCACGCCGAGGCCTACTCCCTTTACAGGAGGACTGGGTCCCGTTGGTTGGGGAGTTATTCCTTCCTGTGGTTTGAGGAGGAGCCGGAGTTCTTCAAACTAGTCCCCCCAAAAAGGAGGGTGATGCTCTTCAGGGTTCAGAGAAGTGAGAGGTTAAGGCCCCTTTCCTACCAGTACGGCGATTCCGAGCTACAGGTCAAGGCGATAAAGGCGGATACCCTCCACGCCCTCGGTATAACGGGTGCGGGTGTGAAGATAGGTATATTTGACACGGGATTTGACCTCCAGAACTCCGCCCTCAGGGGTGTGAAGGTAGCCGGACAGATAGACCTCAACAGCGGGGATTGGATAGCCGTTGAGGGCAAGAGGCTGAAGAGTCCCAGCGGACACGCCTTTTACGTCCACTCCTACGATTGCGAGGTTTGGGCGGGTAAGACGGTGTGTGTTCATTCCGGCGCGGACGAGATAAAGCTCTCGGGAACGAACGTCATGAGGTGGGACCTGCACGCCGTCATCCACACGGGCAACCCTCAAGAGGACGATGTGTTCAGAGTGCAGATAGGATACGAGTACAACCCCTCCCTTGCCGTTATAAGGGACAGCCTTTATGTGGTCTGGACCTCGGGATTCAACACCGTAAAGCTGGCCACGCTTGACACGCTGAACGACACGCTGAACGACCCGGTCGTCTTCACGGGCATCCAGATCGCCAAGCTGGACACCGTTCGGGACACCCTCGTGTTGGGCGTTTTCACCGGGAGCGAGTTCCGTTTGTGCTACTACAATAGAGCAACATCCTCCCTCCCCTGTTGGAACAGCGCATCCGCCCCTTACTACGGTGGGATGTCCCTGAGGGGGGATACCCTGACCTTCTCGGACGGGCAGAGGGTCTTTCTGATGACGAGGTCCTCCGTTTCACACGTCGCGGACGGTTTTTCACCCGTGTACAAAAATGGGAGGTTGGCCTACATAAGGAACGACTCCGTATTCGTGGACGGCAGGTTCATAAAGGAATCCCCCATGATAACGGGCATAGCCTTCAACGGGGAAAGGGTTTTGGTGCCGGACGTTGACAGTATACTCGAATTTTCCCACAGCGGCGATTTCATAAGGTCCCTCGGATGGACGAGGTGCGACATGCCCATGTACCTGGGTGATAGGGCTGTCTTCAGGGCGAGGGGGGACACGCTTGCGGAGGTTCCTGAGTACGGCTCCGGCAGGTACCACGGCACAAGGGTGCTTTCAGTCCTTGCCGGATTTGTACCCGGGAGGCTCGTGGGTGTGGCCCCCGGTGCCACGTACTATCTCGCCAAGACGGAGAAGGTCAGCCGCAGGGATACGACGACACCCTGGGAGAACAGGGTTGAGGAGGACTTTCTGGTCGCGGCCCTTGAATGGGCGGTCCGCAGGGGTGTGGACATAGTGAACGTGAGTCTGGGGTACGGCGGCGACCTGGGGTATACGAAGTACGCGATGGACGGCAGGACGGCCTATTCCTCAAGGGCGTTTTCAAGGGCGATGGAGGAGGGGGTTTTGGCCGTCATATCCATGGGGAACGTGAACCCCCGTCCCCTACCCCCTCAGGACGTGGGGGACACCACCCTATCCGCTCCCGCGGATGCCTTCTCCGTTATATCGGTCTCAGGTGTTGTGTTTGACACGGTCGGAGGCAGGTGGATACCATCTCTGGAATCCGCCTTTGGGCCCTCGGCCGACGGCAGGGTAAAACCCGAGCTCGTCGCCCCGTTCACGGTCGTAGCGGCCGACGACTCCTTCCCCTTGGTGAGCGTCTCGGGTACGTCCTACTCCGCCCCCCTCGTCGTGGGAGCGCTTGCCCTCGCCCTTGAGGTACACCCCTCGTGGGACGCCGCAAAGCTGCGTCAAAAGGCCCTTGAGACCGCGGATCAGCTGGAAGGCTTTTCAACACCCAACTTCATAACCGGATACGGCATGGTGAACGCGCTGAGGTTGGCCACATCGGAGGAGTTTGAGAAGGAGGTGAAAAGGCTGCGCCTGAGCGTACGTATGGTGTACCCCAACCCGGCCTCAAGGGGGAGACACAAAAAGGTGTGGGTGAGGGTGATGAGCGAGGTTCCATCGGGATATTCCGAGGTGCGGGTGTACACCCCTTCGGGGGTACCGGTGAAAACCCTGAAGCTGAAGGACGGAATAGGCGTGGGCTATACGGACGTTGAAGTTCCCATAGAGGACCTCCGGCCGGGCCTGTACTTCATAAGCGTTCTGACCGAGAACGGGTACGCGAGCGGGAAGTTCGTGGTTGAGAGATGACCCCAGCCCTAAAATAGCGGAATGTACGAGGAGCTCCTCAGGGGTTTGGGTATAGACGATCTGATCCTGAAGGGTGAGAGCAGGTTGAGAATTCTGGAGAGGCTTCGGGACGAGGTGGCGAGGTGCAGAAAGTGCAGGCTGCACGCGTACAGGACGAGGGTTGTGGTCTGGGATGGCAGTCCCTTTGCCCCGATAATGGCCATAGGCGAGGCCCCCGGAAGGGATGAGGATCTGAAGGGTAAACCCTTTGTCGGGAGGGCGGGACAGCTCCTCACAAAACTGATAGAGGAGGCGGGCATGGACAGGATGAGGGACTTCTACATAGCAAACGTTTTGAAGTGCCGTCCTCCCGGAAACAGGGATCCCCTACCCGACGAGATAAGGTCATGCACCCCCTATCTGGAGCTCCAGATAAAGCTCATAAATCCGAAGGTCTTCCTATGCCTCGGTAGGTTCAGCAGCTATTACATACTCGGCAGGAAGGATGCCCCCCAGATGAAGGAGATAAGGGGGAAGGTCCATCACACCCGCTACGGCATACCGGCCGTATGCACCTATCACCCGGCAGCCGCCCTGCGTAACCCGAGGCTGAGAAGCGTGATCCTGGAGGATATAAACCTGGCCAAGTCCGTGGCTTTCGGGTGATGTTTTTGACGACGGAGAGGAGACTTAGGAAAATAAAGGAGGTTTTGAGCAGGAGGCAGAGGGATCTGCGCGTGTTTGTGGAGAACGTCAAGAACGAACACAACTTCTCCGCAATACTCAGAACGTGCGATGCCGTGGGCGTGATGTACGTCCACTACTACTATGAGGGAAAGGATCTGCCCATAAACAGGGGTATAACCATCGGGGCGGAGAAGTGGGTTCAGCTGATAAGGGAGGAGGACACCTTAAAAGCCCTGCAGAGGTTGAAAGAAGAGGGGTTTCAAATAGTGGCGACCCATCTGAGCGCCAAAAGTGTGGATTTCAGGGATGTGGACTACACGAAGCCCACGGTTGTTGTCCTGGGGAACGAGTACAGGGGTGTATCGGAGGATGTCCTCAGGGTTGCAAATGTAAACATCCTCATACCCATGTACGGGATGGTTCAGAGCCTGAACGTATCCGTGGCAAACGCCGTGATACTCTACGAGGCCCAGAGGCAGAGGCTTAAAGCCGGTATGTACGAGAGGGGAAACCTGACGGAAGAGGAGTACGAGTACTTTTTGAGGCTTTGGACGTACGAGAGGGTGATCTCGGAGAGGAGGCCTAAGGGGGAGGGGTCCTCCTGAGTCTGACCTCCTTTACCTTTTCCGAGCCTACAAGGGCGTTCACGGATTTTGCTATCTTTCGCGAGAGCATCTGTACCCTGAACCTGACGCCGGGGTCGTCGGACCAGACGTACAGGACTCCGTTTTTGAAATGCACAAACCTGGCCCCTTTGTAGTTTTTGAGAACCTCCCTTGCCGCCCTCCTTACGGGTATTATCTCAATTACACCCTCGGCTCCGAGTCTCTTCAGGAGGGACACGAGGGCCTCTCCAACGGGTCTGGCCATCAGAGGGGAAGCTCCCACTGGGGGAGCATGTAGGCTATCTGCTGGATCCATCCGGTCGCGAGGAGAACCCCGAGGGCTATGAGGAGTATTCCGGAGACTATCTCAAACCCCCTCAACAGTCCCCTGACGCTCCTTATGAAGTCAAAGATCTTGGCGGCGAACACACCGGCGAGTACGAACGGGACACCCAGACCCATGGAGTACACCAACAGGAGGAACATGCCCTGCCAGAGGGTCTCGGAACTCGCGGCCAGGACGAGTATGCCGGAGAGTATTGGGCCTATGCAGGGTGTCCAGCCGAGGGCAAAGGCCGCCCCCATCACGAAGGAGACGAACAGGTTGGCCGTGTTGGTATGCACCTCAGCCTTGGCCTCATAGTTTATGAAGTCAAAGTTTATGAGGTTGAGGTAGTTCAGAACCCACGCCACGAGGGAGACGGCTGTAAGGTAGCCGATGGGAACCCAAACGGAGACGGCCTTGGTGGAGAAGAGCGCTATCGGCGTTATGAGGAAAAACAGGAAGATCACCCATCCCACGAGACGGACGGCCCTACCCCACTCCCTCTCCATCCTGTAGTTGAAAAGGCCGAGGAGGGCCATCCCGAATATGGCCAGAAGAGGCCCGGCTATCCATCCCAAAACCCTCTTGTTGCTGAGGAGGAACTGGCCGACCGCAGACGCCGTCGCTCCCATCAGGACGAACACGAGGGAGAAGCCGAGGACGAAAAAGACTATACCCGTTATAACCCTGCCGCTACCCTTACTGCTCTTTATCTCGGCGACCGAGAGGCCGGATACGTAGCCCAGATACGCCGGAACCAAGGGCAGAACGCAGGGGGACAAAAAGGACAGAAGACCCGCCACAAAAGAGAGGACCACCGCACCTATGGTGAATCCCGTGATCTCCATAGCAGGGGTATTATAGGGTTGTACGAACACCCGGCGTATTCTCCTTTAGAATAATGGGACGGTATTTCCACCCATGGTTGAAAGCCTCAACCTGAAAAGGAAAAACGGTGTCCTGATCTGTAAGAGGAAGTTCTTCCAGGATCCCTTTCTGATCGTTTACGTCTTCAACGGTGAGCCGGTCTACGCCGAGAGCTTCCTGGTGAAGGAGAAGTGGTGGGAGGGACTTCTGAGCGATGAGGAGGTTGAGGAGCATATCTTTGACAACCTGTACAGGTACGCCTTTAAAAAGAGCGGCGAGAGATACCTACGTAGGTTGAGGGAGTACACGTACAAGGTCATAGAGGATGCGCTGAGGATGGCGGAGGACTACGGTTGGGAGATGGAGGAGGAGTTCACGGACCTCTCGCCTGAGAGGATAGCGGCCATGTTCTCCCTTGTACCGGATAGGGCAAAACCCTCCGAAGATCCCATAAGGGTGGGTTTTGTGAACACCTACGTCGCGGGAGCTGAGGGTCTGAACGACTTCCTGAGGATGCTCGGTCCCATGCGCGAGAACGCTCTGAAGGTGATGCAGGAGTTTGAGGATTTTGAGGGGAGCGTCGGATTCGTCCTACCCCTGTACAACCTCGTTCGCATAGACCTGAAACACGATCGCGTGTGGGCGGTGGCAGAGGAGACCGAAACCTTTGTGCGCTCCCTCCTGCACTTCAAGAAGCCCTTTGACGTATCCGTACCCGATATAAGCGAGAAGGTGAAGGCCTCAAGGGTGAAATGGGCGGTCTGGGGGTACGGTAAGGACAGGGTCATCCTGTGCGACTCGGAGGACGCCCTTATGCTCCACAGGGATGAGGCCGTGGAGGTTGTGAGATCCTATCACGAGAGGCTGAGACGCATCCTGAACTCCATCCCCATAGAACGGGTTCAGGTGCCAAGGGGTATGGTTGAGATGATGCTCAGAAACGCCATGGCCCGAAACCCGGACCCTGATACGCTGGTCAAGGAGATAGAGAGCAGTTTGGGCGTAAGCGTTGAAACGGAGGAGTGAACATGGAAATAAACAGCAGTCTTGATCTGGTCAGCTACGATCCGGCCACGGGTATTCTGACGGTTGAGGGGATACCCGTCACCTACCACTGCAACATATTCAACCACTTCTTCTCCCACGGCATAAGGATGATCCTCGGAGAGGAGAGCGGGAAGGAAATAGTGTACAGGGCCTCCGAGATCGCCCATTACAGGCTCTTCAGGAGACTGAAGGAGAGGTACGGCCTGAACGACAGGGGAACCTACGAGGTGGGCATGAGGTACTTCAAGAGCAGGGGCCTGGGTGTGTTAGAGGTAAAGGGCACGGATGACATAAGCCTTATAGCATCAACCCACGCCCACACCCACATGAAGGTGATGAAGGGGATCTCATCCGTGCCGGTGTGTGACGTTGAGAGGGGTTTTATAGCGGGACTTCTGGAGGCCGCCTTGGACGTCCGACCCGGCAGGCTTTACGTTGAGGAGACGGAGTGCATAGCCAAAGGCGATCCCGTGTGTAAGCTCAGGGTTGAGGTCAGGAAGGAGAGCGTCGCCTATCCCGAACCGGACTATTCAAGGGTTGAGCTTTATGAGGTTAAGGAGGGTCTGGGGGAGAGGGCGGAGAACATGTCAAGGATAGCGCCCCTTATACCCCCTCCCGACAGTTCGGGTATCATAGCCGTACCTTCAAGGTTCAAGGACGTGGGGAAGGTCTGGGTCAGCCAGCTCCCCACCGAGTACTACTCCTACGCCAACATGAGGGTTATGGATCTGGCCGACAGGGATTCGGCCAGGTACGTCATGACGCTCGCGGGGTACGCCTGTGTGTTTTTCACGTACGTCTCCCTCGCCTCCACACCCATAGGCGAGCTCCTCATAGGGGACACGCAGGATGAGGACGAGTACATAAAGAGGCTGTTCTCCATGGGGAACTATCTCGGCTTCGGCGTGTTTGACATTAACGTGCGCGGGGATGGGGCGGAGGCGAGGATCTACAACTTTTACGAGAACAACTACCTCCTGGCCCTATCAAGGGAACCCGTCTCATACTTTTTGAACGGGGCGACCCTGGCGACGTACGTCGCCGGCAGGGTTTACAAAACCTACAGGGAAAGGTCGGAGTTTTCCATTCTGAAGGTCATGAAGTCCTTTGACGACCTCTACGGCAGGGCGGAGTTCGCGTCATCATTTGATACCTCCCGGAACGCCCAGAGCGTAGACCTCACCTTTAAAATGTGATGTGGACTTCCGTGAGATAGCCTATTACATCGGTAAAGGGGAGATTGAGGGTGTAAAAGATGAGGTTTTGAGGTTCTCACAGGACGAGGGGTTTATCAGGTGCATGAGGTTTCACAACCTGGGGCCAATAATTTACGCTCACTTTCCAGAGCTGAGGGAGGTTTTCGCCCTTGACATGGCCGTGTCCAAGGCCCGTTGGAAGGTGTGGAAAGAAGCAAAAGGTGTATTTGAAATCTCTCCCGTACCCGTGGTGGCCCTTAAGGGGGTTGATGTGGGGAGGTACTATCCCGTTCCGGAGATGCGTTTCATATCCGACGTTGATGTGTGGGTTAGCAAAAGAAACATCGGCGAGCTGTCCGATCACCTCGTGAAACACGGCTTTAGGCACGTGGCGGATGTGCCAAATCAGAGGATATTCCAGTTTGAGGGACTGAGGTTTGAGATCCATACATCCCTCACGAGATTCCCCTACCCCCCTTTCATTTCGGAGGATGGGATAGAAGAACACTCCAAAAGACACAGGGGAAACCTGCACTACCCCGATGTGGACCTCGCCCTCAGCGTCATGTACGTCCACGCCTACAAGAGCATGTACATAAAGACGTCCTTTAAGGCCATCTGGTGGTACGATGAGATGCTTTTAAAGGAGGCGGGTGGGAAGACCCTTGGGATTCCAAAGGTGAAAAGGGCCCAGGTATGGTTCATGGGGGTGGGGCCCGCCGATCTGCTCTGCGAGGAGACCAATTATGACCTCCGCATAAGGGTGAAATACCTCATCCACGCCCTGAAGATGTGGGTATAAAAAAACTGCGGGGCAGGGACTCGAACCCCGATCTCCTGATCCAGAGTCAGGCGTGTTACCGATTACACCACCCCGCAGTGAGGTGTGTATTATACAACCGAAACGTGTGTTTTTGCGCGGGAGGTTCCCAAACCCACCCTATAATACCCACTATGCAAATTAGTATTTTTCTCCTCCTCGCCCACGCCCAGCACGGCAAGGCGGTGGATACCATAAAAGCGGACACCGTTCCGGTTCGGACTGAAGTGCAAACGGAAAAATCCCCCTCCGATCAGGTGGAAGGCCGCATCTACCCCGAAGGCGTAAAGCTCCACCCCGCCCTCGCACACTTCGCCATGGCCTTCCCCTTCTTCCTCGCCCTGCTTGAGGTGATGTACCTCCTGAAAGGTCGTCCCCCCGACCTGATAGAGGGGACCTCCGTTTTCATCACGTCCGCCGCGGTTGTCTCGGCAACTCTCAGCGGAACCTACGCCCACAATCTGATGTACGAGATACCCATAAGCGCCGAGGCTGAGAACCTCCTGCACACCCACGAGAACTTCGGCCTCCTCCTTGCCGGAGTGTTCAGTCTTCTGCTCTTGCTACGCCTCGTGTACGCCTTCCTTCCCAACAGGACGCTCAGGTACGCCTTTCTGATCTTACTTTTGGTTTCCCTTCCTCTCGTACTCTATCAGGGGTTCATGGGCGGTAAATTGGTGTACGATTTCGGTGTGGGTGTCAGGTAGTCCCCCCACGGGTACGGTTTCCCCCTTAGAATATCTACTATGAAACTTAGTAGATACCTACCGGCTCTCCTGCCGGTGCTTCTGGTTGCGTGCGGAGGTGGGGACTACACCGAGCTTCTGACCCTCAAGGGGGAGGGCTATACGGTGAAGCTCTACTCTTCCAACGGCGAAATCAACGTCGGTATAAACCGTATAAAGGTTGAGGTTGATCCCCCGGACGACCTGGAGGAGTTCTACCTCTACATGCCCCCCATGCCCGGAATGCCGGAGATGAGGGCGATAGCAGACCTGAAGAAGAAGGGCAAGGGGAGGTACGAGGGTAAGGTGAGCGTTAGTATGGAAGGCTCCTGGCAGGTCATAGCGAAGGTAGGGGGGAAGACCCTGAAGACCGAGATAAACGTCCCCTTCAAGGCTGGCCAGCAGACCGGCACATCCGAAGAGATGGAGGGTATGGATCACTCAAAGATGGGTCATGGTATGCAAGGAATGGAGGGGGATGACATGAAGGGGATGGATATGGGTCCATCCCTTACGGTTCCGCAGGCCAAACTCGCCCACTTCAACGTCTCCACCTTCAGGGTGGATTCTACGGAGGTGCCGCTTACGATAAGGGCGGCCGGTGTCATCCGGTACGCCCCCAAGGGTACCTACAGGGTGGTACCCCGTTTCTCCGGATACATAACGAAGGTCTTCGTGGATAGGGA
>JALWZG010000085.1 GCA_027002825.1 Caldifarciminota bacterium | reverse complement strand
CCCCATAACCCCCTCGAGGAAACGGAAAACCCCGGCGTACCTCTCGCAGTACAGACGAAGGGCGTCAAGGGAGAAGATGAGACCCAACGTCCCCACGGAGAAGACGGCATCGCCGATGAGGTACAAAAAAACACCGTAGAAGTAGGCCAGCAGGTGGAAGCTCTTCCTGAAGAGCTCACCCTTTAAAAGGTGTAGTCCACCAGATACGTCACCAGACTGTCCCCGGCCGTCAGCGCCACGTTTTTCACCGGACCTATTCCGCTCTTCCACCATACCTTGAGAAGGGTTATCTCAACGTCAAGGTTACATATCCCACCCTTGATCAGGTAATCCACCCGAAGGGACTTGGGATAACTCTTCTCACCTCTGAACCTCTCCGTTTTCGGGTGGTAGACCACGTCCTCGTACCCTCTCGCGACAGCCCATATGTCAAGGGTTAGGGAGCAGGTGTCCCTGTCTATGATGATTTTACCCTTGCTCCTCGTCATGACCCACTCGTACCCCGGTTTTACGTGTAGGGGCAGCCAGGAGACGAGGACCACATCCTCCTCGTAGATGAGATAAACCGTCCTGTTCCCGTAGGGTACGCTGTCCGGGAAAAAACCTTCCGTGCGTAGGAACTCCTTTATGAAGTTTCCGTGGAAAAAGGTTATGTTGGTGTCCTCAACCAAGCCGGCAAAGGAACTCTCATGCCTCTTCCAGAGCTTCCAGGCCTTCAGGGTTTCCCCACCGTAGTTTACGGTGGTGTCCTTCAGGACCACTATGGAATCAACGGGTGGAGGACCGGGATAATCCGGGGGGACATCCTCCTCGTAGTACCAGATCGCACCCTCCTCTATGGGGTAGTAGAAGTAGTTTTCGGGCAACCCCCTGAACCTGCACCCGAGGGAAGAGAAAAGCGCAAGGAACAGGAGGGACCTCATACCCCTCTATTCGTGGCCGCCATGACCGTGGGCGTGGCCGTGTTCCAGCTCCTCAGGGGTGGCCTCCCTTATGTCCAGGATTTCTATCTCAAACACGAGATCCCTTCCGGCCAAGGGGTGGTTCAGATCCACGATGACCTCCTCATCACCGGCGTGGAGTACGGTCATCCTTATGGGGCCGTCCGGCGTGTTGGCCTCCACTATCGTCCCCGCCTTCAGGTCCATATCTCCGAAGAGGTACCTCGGTATGACCTGGACGAGGTCGTCCAAACGCTCTCCGTACGCCTCCGAGGCCTTGAGCTCTATATCCCTCTTCTCCCCCACCTTCATACCCATCATCCTCTCCTCCAACGCCGGAATGATCTGCTCCCCCCCTATTAGAACGCTCAACGGCTCCCCATGCTCCCGGCTACTCTCTATAACCTTGCCGGTCTCCTTGTCCTTTAGGGTGTAGTGAAAGGTCACAACCTTCCTCTTTTCAACCTGCATAACTTTTTATTATAAGGCCGAAATGCGCAGATTTTGAAAAATTCCGAACACCTCACAGGGGTAAAATCCCGGACGATGAGGGTGTGGATCACGGAAGTGGCCCCAAGGGACGGACTTCAGAACGTAAAAGAGCGCGTTCCCACGGATGATAAGGTCGCCTTCGTGAACGCCCTCTCCGAGACGGGGGTTGATGAGATAGAGGTCACGGCCTTCGTGCATCCCAAGTGGGTCCCCCAGATGGCCGACGCCGAAGAGGTCCTAAGGCGCATAAGTCGGCGGAAGGGTGTGAAGTACTCGGCCATCGTACCCAACGAAAAGGGGCTTGAGAGGGCGCTGTACGTGGATTTGGACAAGATAGCCGTCCTGACGGCCGCAACGGACACCTTCAACCGGAAGAACATCAACACGGACATAGAGGGTTCGTTCCAGAGGCTGATCCCCGTAGTCAGGAGGGCGAAGGCGGAGGGCCTGGAGGTGAGGGGGTACGTATCCGTCGCCTTCTGGTGTCCTTACGAGGGGAAGGTGCCGCCGGAGAGGGTCAGGGACGTCGTACTGCGGCTTTTAGACGTGGGGGTGGACGAGGTCTCCCTCGGCGACACCATAGGGAGGGCCTCACCCAAGGACGTGGCCGAGGTCCTGGAACTCCTCCTCAAGGACATCCCCAGGGATAAGATCGTCCTCCACTTCCACGCCACGTACGGCATGGGAGTCGCCAACGTCCTATGCGCCTACAGGGAGTTCGGCGTGTACAGGTACGATGCCTCCGCCGGGGGTCTTGGAGGTTGTCCGTACGCACCCGGTGCCAGCGGAAACGTGGCGACGGAGGACGTGGTCTTCGCCCTCAAGGGGGTGGGGGCGGACGTGCAGGTGGACGAGCGGAAGGTGGTTGAGGCGGTTAGAGGTTTGGGCCTCAGGCTTGAATCGGCCCTCAGTCGCGTTATCTGAGGGTGTTTCCGAATTGGGGGTCAAGAGGGGTGGTTTGAAGGGATGGGTGTATACGCCTGATCAAGCCGGACAAAACCTTTCCCGGCCCCACCTCCCAGACGCGTGTGATACCGAACTCGGCGGCCGATTTGACGACCGACATAAACCTGACCGGTGAGTGGAGGTTGGCCTTCAGGTTTTCCTTTATCCTGATGGCGTCCCGTGTGATCTCGCCGCTTGTTCCCAGGGCGACGGGGATCTCCGCCCTCCTGAAACGCACACCTTCTATGACGCGTGAGAACACCTTTGAAACCTCCCCGACCAAGGGGGAGTGGGATGCAAATCCGACCTTCAGGCGTACGGCGCGCAGGCGCGCCCCGATCCTCCTCGCCTTTTTCTCTATGTACTTCACAGCCCTCTCAACGTCCCCCGATCGGCCGGAAAGCACTATCTGTGTGGGTGAGTTGTAGTTCGCTATTGAAAGGGTCTTTTCCCGGAAATCCTTCAACACCTCCTCCGCAAACCTCAGGACGTTTTCCCCTATCAGGGCTACCATGCTCCCCCTCCTCCTCACACCGGAGGCTATAAGCCTTCCCCTTTCAACCACAAGGTGTAGGGCGGACTCAAAGTCCAGAACGCCCGCGGCGTAAAGGGCTGAGAACTCACCGAGGCTGTGTCCGAAGACCACTCCGGGCCTTGACAGTTTAGCGGCCACTTCACCGAGGGCGGCGGAGTACAAAAACACGGCCAAATGGGCGTTCTCCACCCTTGAAATCTCCTCCTCGGTCGCTTTTGTGAGCAGCGACTTCACCGCTATCCCCGTCAGACTTTCCGCGCGGTCAAAAACGTCCTCAACCTCCGGATATGCCGCAAGCAAAAACCTCCCCATCCCACTGTACTGACTTCCCTGCCCGGGAAAGGCGTACGCAAGCACGCTCTATTCTAAGGAAGCCTCATCCGTTATTCCTGACCTCTAACGTGGACTTGAAAGGTACGCTGTTGGAGACGGTGAACGCGGCGGGACACTTCCTGTTCGCCTCCTCCCTTATCTCCTCAAGCACATCCACAGGGGCGTCGCTCTCAACCTCAAGGTGTACACCCACCTCCTTCACCACGGGACCTTCCTCCAGGTCAAACACCGCCCTCATGTTCACACGGCTGTACCCCCTGACCCTGAGGGACGTGATCTCCACACCCCTTTTGGCGGCTATGCTCATGAAGGTGGTGGAATAACAGGCGACCATGGCGAAAACGCAGTACTGGACCGGGTTGGGGGCGTTCCCCTTTCCACCGGCGGGTGTGGGTTGGTCAGTGAAAACCTCCACCCTACCCCTTTCAAACTCCAAAACCGCCCTGAACTGGTGATCCCCGAAGGACCACTCACCCTCAACCGTGAAGTCCTTTTCCGGTGGGACTTCCCCCCTCCTCAGGGCATCCGCGCTCTCGCGCATCTTCTCCAGGTTTACGTTGTTCAGGACATCCATAGGCATGGATTTTAATCCCGTCGGGAGAGCGAGTAGCCCACGCCCATGAGCGAAAACACGAGGAGGTTTATTATGGCCGTATCGTAATTGCTCTCAAATATCCCACCAAGGGCGATGAACACAAGGACGAAGGCAACCGCGAGGTTGAACGCCCTCGCGTACCCCCTCACCTTCCTTGAGGCGAGGGCAAACCTGATCGGGAAATAAACGTTTAAGAAGAGCAAGAGCAGAAACCCCACCACACCCGTCTCCACCAAGGCCGTAAGGTACGAGTTGTGGAAGTGGGAGTAGTTGTCAACCAACCCCCTCTCGTAGAACGGCTTCAAGACCTCCCAGGCGTGATCGTACCCGATACCCCAGAAGTCGCCCCTGCCGAACACCTCTATGGCGGCCTTCCAGAAGTTCAACCTCAGGCGAAAGGCGTACAGGAAGGGGAGGGAGTTGAACAGGACGAGGAGGAAGGTGACCACCCAAAGGGATAGGGCGGGCAACCTGTCCGACATTCCCAGTCTCAGGTAGAGGATGAAGAGCCCCAAAAGCAGGGATATGAACAGGTAAAACTTCGCATCGGCGAGGTGCAGAGGATAGAGCATAAGGGGTGTGAAGAGGAGGTATGCCTTTGAATAGAAGAGGCCGAGGGTCAAAAAGAGGAGGAACAGCGCTCCAAAGACCCCACCCACGTGTAGGGGGTGGTCGTAAAACCCCTTGAAGAACCTGTACCCGTAGAGGTGGGGTTCCTTAACCCTATCCCTCCACCCCTTACCCAAACTGACGTCCTCCGATCTGAACCCCAGAACGATCCCCCTCTCAGACATCAGGGTGTACCTACCCGGAGGGTGGACAACGCCCACCTCAAACGGCACCCTTTCCCCATCCCTCAGGAGGAAGTTTCCCCTCCTATCACCCACCCAGAACACCCAGAAAGAGGTGCTGTCCTTTATCTCCATCTCGCATCTCCCAAGACAGTAGGCGTATTCTCTGCCCGTGTCCAGCAGTTGGGTGTGCTTTCCGAGTATACCCAACACGGAAACCGTGGAAAAGGAAAACCCCAGCACGGCCATGAGGAGGTTAAACCTCCCCTCGCTCAGTCTCAGAGAGGAAAAGGCCACGTATCCGCTCTTATCGTACACATCCTTGATGGGAATTGGGGATCTCCCACCCATCAAGAGGCTGACAAACCTCCAGGCGTAGAGGAGGAGGATCAGGAGGAAATCCCTTGGTAGAACCTTAAACCTCAGACCGAACAACAGGGCGAGTGTCAGGGGTACGTAGGAGAGGGAAAGGGAAAAGGGAAGAGAGGCGAAGAGGAACAGGGCAAGGATGTAAAGCATCACGCGGCAATTCTAACGAGGCACGGGGAGGACGGCATCCGTTCGTCTTTATAATAAAGAGGTGGTGAGGTTGACGGTTGAGGATTTTTTGGCGAGCGCCCAGATCAAAAAGGCGAGGGAGTTGGCGAGGGAGTACCTGAGGAAGGACTTCACGGAGGAGAACTTCCTGAACCTGCTACGGGTTTTGGTGACGATGCGGGACGTGAAAACCATAGAGGCCGTTTTGGACATGTGGGTGGAGGAAAAGGGTTACCTCCCCCGGAGTTTCAACGAGGCCCTTGCCCTGTACTACATGTTGAGCATGCAGACAGACGGCATATGGGAGCTCCTCCCCTCAATTCCGGACAACGTCTCCTTCTGGGTCCTCGTCAACATGGGTTATCCCGACCACGCTGCCAACCTCGGCCTAACCTCCTATCCGAGAAGGGCAATACTGAGTCTGATGGACGGTCGCGATTTCCAACCCCCGGAGGACGTCCAACCCCTGGAAGCCCTGTTCTTCAAATTTTTCAACGCCAAAAGGTACATGATATCCGGTGAGTTTAACAGGGCCTTGCTCTACCTTAACCAAACCCTTTCAACCGCCGTAAGACAGGGGGCGCTCGCCATAGGTTTGAACGCCCTGATCCTTAGGGGTGCCCTGAAGATGCAGGTAGGGGACATAGGTATAGCCAAGTTCGTATCGGAAGGTCTGGGGGACAGGATGGGCTACACCTTGGCGCTGATATACGAGGGTTTGGTTGAGGGTTATGTGCCCGACCTGGACATACCGGAGGATTTCCGCACCCTCTACGTCATGTACGAGTACCTGAAGTACACGGTCAGGGGTGAGGGCGTTTTCCGGCCCTATGGGGGTCTGCGGCACATCTACAACATGTGGTGGTACTTTGACAAGATAAGGAAGGAGAGCCTCTACATAACCTTCGCCGGACGCCTGAACCTCATGAGGGGAAGGGAAGTGCAGAAAGTTCCCAAAAAGCAACTGATATGCGTGGCCTTTGCAAAGATGGGAGGTAAGGAGCTCTTGGAGAGGTACGCCCACGTCGTGTTCCCCGATAGCAAATCCCCCCAGAGGAGGGCGGTTGAAAACCTCTCAAGGGCCTCCCACCTACGCTTCCTCCCATCCGACATGTTCATAACCCTCAGGTTCGGAAACTTCCTCAGGGATGAGGAGGGGGAATGGGCGGAGGTTCTGAAAAGGGAAGCCCTGAACCGCTGTCCGGAGTGCTGAGTATTCCCTTAGAATGCCGACCTATGCCCAGACATCCCGTTGAACCCTTCCGAGTGAAGGTTGTTGAACCCATACGCATCCCCACCCCGGAGGAGCGGGAAAGGGTGTTGAGGGAGGCCAAGTTCAACCTGTTCAAAATCCCCTCGGATAAGGTCTTCATAGACTACCTGACGGATTCCGGAACGGGGGCGCTCTCCCAGGAGCAGTGGGCGGCCATGATGGAGGCGGACGAATCCTACGCCGGTCCCAGGAGCTGGTACAGGTTAAAGGAGGCAATAGAGGAGTTTACGGGATACGTCGATCCCATACCCGTCCATCAGGGTAGGGCAGCGGAGAAGATCCTGGCCGCCCTCTACCTCTACGAGGGTGCCAAGGTGGTCTCCAACACCCTGTTTGACACGACAAGGGGAAACTTCAAGGCCGTTGGTGCGGAGATATACGATATACCAACACCTGAGTCCCAATCCCTGGAGAGCGAGTTCCCCTTCAAGGGGAACGTGGATCTGAACAGACTGGAGGACCTGCTCAGGGGTGGGGATGTGAACCTCGTGGTCATGGTCATGACCAACAACACCGGAGGGGGCCAACCGGTAGACCTGGACAACCTAAAGGAGGCCTACTCCCTGACGAGGAGATACGGCGTCCCCCTGATCATAGACGCCTGCCGCATTTCCGAAAACGCCTACCTTGTGAAAAAGCGCAACCCGAAGTACTCCAACTGGAGCGTCAAGGACATAGTCTTGGAGTCCTTCAGACACAGCGACGGGGCGTTTATGAGCGGGAAAAAGGACGGCCTGTCCAACATGGGCGGTTTCCTCGTCCTGCGGGATCCTCAGAAGAGGTTGAAGGCGAAGGAGCTCCTCATCCTTTGGGAGGGATTCGTGCATTACGGCGGACTCTCTGGGAGGGATATGGAAAGCCTGGCGGTGGGCCTTCTCCAATCCACGGACGAGGATTACCTCAGGTACAGAACGGGTCAGGTGGCCTACCTTACGGAGAGGATAAGGGAGGTGGGATGGGATGTGATGTGGCCTCCCGGTGGACATGCGGCCTACGTTGAGGTAAGGGGCGCCCTACCCCATATCCCGCGCGAGAACTTCCCCGCCCACGCCCTTGCCGTAGAGCTCTACAGGAGGGGGGCGATAAGGACGGTTGAGGTGGGAAGCCTGATGTTCAAAGATGCGGCGAGGTTTGAGTTCGTCAGATTCGCCGTGCCACGCAGGACATACTCCCAGAGCCATCTTGACTACACGGTGGAGGTTTTGGAGGAGACCTACAGGCAGAGGGACAGGTTGCGTGGATTTAGGATAACCTACGAGCCGCCCTACCTGAGGCACTTTTTGGCCGAACTTGAGCCGGTTTAGGGTATGTCCTTAGAATTCCAGCCATGGTTGAAGTTAAGATGAAAAAGAGCGGTGATGTGCTTGAGGTAAGCACCCCTTCGGGGGAAGTGGAACTGGGAAAGGACAGGCTCAAGCCTATGGAGCTCATGCTCGTGGCCCTCGGTGGATGCACGGCCATGGACGTGGACTCCATACTGACGAAGATGCGGTACGGTTTCTCCCTTGCCGTTGAGGTCAGGGGTAGACGCAGGAGGGAGCATCCGAGGGTTTACACCGATATAGAGATCCTCTACAGGATAGATGGGGATGTCCCGGAGCGGGCGGCTCAGAGGGCGGTTTCCCTCTCGCTCAACAGGTACTGCTCGGCCTCGGCCATGCTCTCAAACTCGGCCCGGATCTCCTACAGGGTACTTCTGAACGGAAAGGAGGTGTTGAAAGGTGAGAAGGGAAAAGTGGAGGATCAGGGGGAGGGAGATTGACGTCCGGGACACCGTTCTGATGGGTGTCATCAACCTGACACCCGACAGCTTCTTTGCGGGAAGCCGTGTGGCAGGGGTTGACGGTGCCCTCCGGAGGGCGGAGGAGATGCTTAAGGGCGGAGCGGTCATACTTGACGTGGGGGGTGAAAGCACCCGTCCGGGCTCAGATCCCGTACCGGAGGACGAGGAGAAACGGAGGGTTATCCCCGTTATACGGGCGTTGAAGGAGGAGTTCCCGCACGTGCCGATCTCAATTGACACCTACAAATCCTCCGTGGCAGAAGAGGCGTTGGAGGCCGGAGCGGACATAGTGAACGATATAAGCGGAGGGGAGTTTGACCCTCAGATCCTCAAGGTGGCCTCACGGTACGGTGCCGGGGTCATC
Source organism: Caldifarciminota bacterium (assembly GCA_027002825.1). GTDB lineage: Bacteria > Hydrothermota > Hydrothermia > LBFQ01 > LBFQ01 > JAADCS01. The sequence continues at coordinate 35,238 of JALWZG010000085.1, read as the reverse complement.
CTGAACCACATAAGGGGAAGGCCGAAGGACATGCAGAGGTCCCCCCATTACGGGGACACCGTGGGTGAGGTTTACAGGGAGCTCATGGACAGGGTCCGCAGGGCCAAGGCGGCCGGTTTGGACGGGGAGCGGATATGCATAGATCCGGGAATAGGGTTTGGAAAGAGGTTGGTGGACAACCTCCTCTTGATAAAGGACGCGAGGGTCTTCGTGGAAAGCGGCTTTGTCGTGCTTTACGGTGTATCGCGCAAGAGCTTCATAAAGATGGCCCTCGGATACGAGAGGCCTGAGGACAGGCTTTACGCCACACTCGGCGTCCACGCCTACCTGTACCTCCAGGGTGTGCATATCCTCAGGGTGCACGACGTAAGGGAAACCCGCGACGTTCTGGAGATTCTCAAGCGCGTGCGGGAGGCTAACCCGCCTAACGGGATCTCCTGAACAGCATTCCGAATACCTTACCGAGAAGGGGCAGGAGGGTTGCGCCTTGGATCATCCTCTCCAAAGGGCCTATGGCGCTCTCAACCCTCTCCGTGAGCCTGTTTATGTTTTTAAAGGTCTGCTCGGCGTCATCGGCAAGCCTCTCCATGGAGAGGAGCATCCTGTCAAGGGTAAAGGATATGCGTATCACGAGATACCAAACGGCCCCTGCTATGGCTATAAGGGAAATGGACGCGGAGATCATCAGTATGGCCGTCAGAATTTCCATACTTAGGAATTCTAAGGCTGCTCTTCCAGCTTCAGGAGCTCCTCGTAAAGCTTCCTCTCCCGTTTGGAAATCTCCGTGGGTATCCTTATGCGGGCCTCCACCAGGAGGTCTCCCCTCTTGCCCGTTTTCGGATCCGGTACCCCTCTGCCCTTCAGTCTGGTGAAAACCTCACCGTGTTGAACCCCCCTCGGCACCTTGACCTTCACCACGCCACCCTCCAAATCCGGCACACCTATCTCACCGCCGAGAACCGCCCTGGCGGGGGAAATTTCCGCCGTGTATATCACATCCCTTTCCCTTCTCTTGAACCTGTTGTGCGGTTTCTCGTGTACGCGTATCACCAGACGTCCCCTACCGCTCCTTCCAACATGCCCCCTTCCCCTGTATACCACCTTCTGTCCGTCCAGGACACCCGCGGGGATCTCCAGGTCCTCCTCAACCTCCTCGTACACGTACCCCTTACCCCCACACCGGGTACACCTATCCCCGGTTGTACCTGTGCCCCCACACGTGGGACATGGACGTTCTATCACGAAAAAGCCAAAAATCGTTCCCTGTTGACGGCGCACCCTACCTGTACCCCCACACGTCCCGCACACACGGGGGTTTTCCACACCCGCCCCCCCGCACCTCGGACACAGCACCCTCCTCCTGTAACCGATCCGCTTCACCGTCCCCCGGACTATCTCCTCAAGGCTGAGGTTAACGTCAACGTACACGTCCAGATCCTCCTCCCTCTCCACCCTCCTCCTGTGGAAGCCGAACACATCCGAGAATATGTCTTCAAATCCGCCGAAACCCCTCCCGAATATACGCTCAAATATCTCCTCAAGCCCCATTCCGGAGAAATCATAGGTCGCCCCACCGGGGGCACCACCCTCCGGATCAACCCCCATATCGTAAAGCCTCCTCTTCTCAGGGTCGGAGAGGACGGAATAGGCCTCGCTTATCTCCTTGAACCTCCTCTCTGCCTCCTCCTTTTTCTCCGGAGGCACCCTGTCCGGATGCCACTTCATCGCCAGCTTGGCAAAGGCGGCGTCTATCTGCTCCTTTGTGGCGTTTCTCGGAACGCCGAGTATCTCGTAGTAATCCTTTTTCGTCCTCCTCACAGGAGTCAATTGTAAAGTTGCAAACAGGACGGCAAATTTTCCCCCACCCGCCCCATGTCTGACCTTAGAATGGAGGAGTTATGAGGAAAACGGTATTCGCAGCAGTGCTGATGCTGATGGGTTTTACGGGGCATCTCGGCGCCCAGTTTTACTCCTACCCACAGACGATTTTCGGTCTTCAGGGCGTTTACTCCTTCCGATTCACCAACACGGCCTTCCTCTTTGAGGACGACCTCGACCGTATGTTCTATCCCGTGAAACTTAACGAGGTTGAGGGTGGGAGGATCTTCACGGCCTTTTCCAACCCCTTCAGAAACGAGTTCATGTTCGATCCCACCCGCCCCACAAACGGCCAGCTGGTCCTCGGTGCAAAGACCAACCTTCCCTTTAACGTATCACCCCTGCTCTTCATGTCCGACTCCGGTGGGAGTTTTGCAAAATCCGTGGACACGGTCCATTACGCCAACAAAGACAGCGACCCGGAATACGAGGGGAGAAAGGAGGTCAAGGATTCTCTGTATTCAAAAGACGCTGTGGGTTCAAAGAGCTTTCTCCTGTCCCTCGGAAGCGGTGATGAGAACGCGGCTTTTGGTATCCTCTTCATGTACTCCAACATGGGCAGGACCACAATACCCGCAAACTTCCACTACATCTCCAAGGATTACGATTACACCTCCACGGGTGATACGATAGAATGGGACACATCGGGCAGCCGCACCATAAACGCGTCTTCAAACGTCTTCCTTCTCGCCCCCTCCCTGAGGTTCGGTAAGGCCTCCGGAATGCTCTTTCTCGGTTTTGTTTCCTTCACGACGAAGGACACGGGGAACTTCTCCGGAATACATAGGTATAGGAATGGGCCTTTCAACGTGGCTACCGAAGAGGAATGGAACTCAAAGCGGTGGTCTAACACAGGTGCCTCAGGTCCGCTCTTCGGATTTCAGGGGGATCTCGGACTCGGAGGGGAGACCTGGAGAGGGAACATCACCTTCTCCTATGTGGCAAGCGTTTACGGGAACAAAAACGCCGCCCTCACATACGAGGTTAAGGACTCAACCTACAAGAATCTGAACACATCCCACACGTACACCCGGCACGACACGGTGTACACGAAGTACAGCCTCTCCGGGATGACACACGACGTAAACCTCTACTGGAGGAATCTGTACAGGCTCCACGAGCAGGTCCTCTTCGGAATAGGTCTCGGTCTGAACCTAAACCTCAACCTACAGAACCTGAAGGATGTGGAGAGGCTCAACAAGAGAGTGTCATTTAACGATCTCAACGGCAACGGGTCAATAGATCCCGGTGATACCCGGACAACGACGATTACAAAGGCCACCTACCAGCAGAAGGTGGATCGGATGATGTTCGCGTACTACGTACCCGTCGGCCTTGAGATCACGCCCGTTTCCACGTGGGAGAACTTTAAGCTGCGCGCCGGGGCGTTCTACAGAAGAACGAGCATAACGAACACGACGACCACATACGACCACACGGTTGAGGACAAAAGTGTGACGGAAACGGCGGGTGGAACGACCGAAAGCATCAACAACATATCCGTCCCCGGTGATAACGAGGTCAAGACGAAGGACGGCTACTCCTCCACGGTGTTCACATACGGGGCGTCCTGGACCGTGGCCGAAAGGGTTGTGGTGGACTTCACGGGTTTCGGTTTTGGACTCCTCGTTCCGGCCAACTGGAGGATTTCAATAGTGGTCAAATACTGATGGGGGGGAGAAATCCCCCCTTTTTATTTCGCCCCCACGACTATCGGCTTTACCGCTGTGTACGTTTTACCCTGCGATACCACACGGACCACCAAGGCGTATATTCCGGGAGGGACCTTCCTGTTGGACGAGTTGGTCCCGTCCCACTCGTATATCCCGGCGCTTCCACCCTCGGCCACGGTTTTTACAAGCCTTCCCATGCCATCGTAAACCCTCAGCGAATACCTTCCCTTTGGACCGTACACCTCTATCTTACAGCTCTCCCTTCCGGGGATGAAAACGTTCCTTCCGAGTTTCACCCTGAGGTTTTCCTCCTCGTACACCACATCTCGGATGACCTGAACGTCGGATTCCTTCCTGACCACCAGTTGGTAGCCGCTGTTGTAAGGTGGGGTGTTGTCGTACTGACCCACGATACCCGTGATGCTGACGTACCTGCCAGGCTCTATTTGGGATAGGTCAACACCCGTGTTCGGATAGACGTAGACGGTTATGGGTGAGGCCCCGTTCATTACGGTAAAGGATTTACCTATCCCGGCATAGGCCGGGGGGGATGAGACGGACACGGTATCAACCCTGACAAGCGTGCCTTCCAGCTCCTCCCTGAGGGCTTCACCCCTGTCCAGTTTTAGGGGGAGGGGAAGTGTGTCCTTTCCGAGGAACCTTATGGATGAGATTATCACCTCCGTAAGTCCGTTGTACTCCGAGACAGTTCCGGAGACCACCACCACGTCCCCCTCCCTCAAACCGTAAAAGGAGGAGGAGAAGACGTTGACACCCCCTGTCCCATCGTAGATATAGGTTGAAGTGTTGTCCCAGCTGAAGGATGGGGCGTCGGCCAGGACCACGCCCGCCACCATCACGTTTTCCCCCTCCAACCGGGAGGAGAAATCCCCGTCGTGCTCCTGAACCTCCCTTATAGGGGTTGTGAAGTAGAGGCGGGGATAGTATATTGAGCTCCTGTAGACTTCCGAGACGTCCGGTGCGGAGTGGAGAAAGAGTACAACCGAATCAGCGTCAAGCACCCCCAAGTTCAGGGAGAGGACTGCGCTTGTGAACCCCGTGTTCAGGAACTCCGCGCACACCGTATCCCCGAACGTGTTTACGGAGCTTGGAGGTGTGGAGTTCAACCTGGCACCGGACATATCCGAAACCGTCAGATCCCTTGAACACACCCGGAACTTCTCAACCCTACGGAACGCGCCCAAAAACACCTCCCAGGTTGAAGGGGTGTTTCTGAAGGCGTAATACGGACGCACACTGTCAACCACGACGGAGTTGTAAAAGACGAGATCGGAGGGCGCCCTCGGCACGATCCTGTAGATCACACCGGCGGAGGAGCTGTCCTCGTCTACGACACCCGTTATGTTGAAGAGCGTATCCGGAGCCTTAAAACGCACCACCTGTCCGTTCCTGTCCAGGTACATGAGACCGGAGTTGTTCGCCCCGTCCTTGATCCTGACGTTCTCACCCACGGGTACCCACACCAGGTTGGTGTCAAACCTGACGGAATCCAGACTCACGAGGACCCCCGAATAAACCTCGTTCACCCGGTTCAAACCTGAGAGCGGAACGGGTTGCGGGGTTCCCACGAACTCCCTGTACCTTACGGTGGGATAGACTATCTCCTCAAGCCCCCTGTAAGGTGAAAACTCACCCTCCACCACTACGAACTCACCCTGATAAAAACCGCTGCTACCGTAAAGGGCAAGACCCCATGTCGCCCCGTCAAACGTATCCTGAACGAAGGCCTTGTTTCCAAAAACGGCGCTCACAACACCCTTTGCCCTCACCACCTCACCTATCAGGATGGGGCGTGTTCCTATGAAGTGGAAGAACTTGAGGGGAACGGTTGTGTCCTCCCGTACCACGACGAGGGAAACGGTTGCCGAGACGGTATCGCTCGCGTTCATAAACCCAAGCGTTATGTCCCTCCTACCCTCAGACCCTGAGAAGGATAGGTCCCTGAAGGATATGGAGGCGTTTGATCCCGCCCCCATCGCCAGACCGGTTATGAGAACCGTATCCCCGGAGAGCGATACACCACCTGAGAGGAATCCGCCGTCAAGTGTGTAATCCGTAAACGAGGCGTCGGAGGGTAGGATGATGTGGACGGCGTCAACCGGGTCCGAGGTGGAGGACAGGTTGACGGTTATGGACACAACCCAAGGCGTGTTCTTCGGCACAACCTTACCTTCCAGCAAAACCTGCGGCTCTATCACGCCGATAATCGGAAGTACCATGGGCGTTTATTATACAGTCGGGAACATCCGACACGTCCCCCGCTTACAACGGTAAAATACAAAGGTGATCTGGGTTGTTTCTTACGCGTACGAGGTCTTCAACGTTGAGCATTCCCCGTGGGATTTTGTGAGGGAGCCTTTTCCGGAGTACCGCTTCTACAGCTCCGCCTACAACTACGTGGCCGGAAGCTACGGTGGGACGGTCGGAGGGCAACACCTGGGGATTTACGGAAAGGTGAGGTTTTTCTCCTCCGGGAGCATGGTCATGGCCGACGAAAAGGGGGATTCCATAGGCACGTTTTCATCAAACTTCCTTGAGTTTTCACTGGGCAGGTCTTTCAACCGTGGGGATCTCGGTATCAAACCCGCCCTTTCCCTCAGATACGTATCCCTCTCACCCGGTTCAAGGGGTCTTGCCCTCTCCCTTACCCTTTTCGCCCAGGCGGAGATAAGCCTACTGCGAACGAAGGGTGCTTTGTTCGCCCTTCTGGACGGCCTCGGGTACGAGGTTATGCCCGTGGGTGTCGGACGGACCGTTCAACCCTTCCGGGGATACGTGGGCCTAAGGACAGGTGTTAAACCCTTTGTCCTACAGGTGGGAGGTGAGTACAGGAGGGTGGGGGGGATATCCGGCATGTTTGCCCTATCCTTTCAGAGGAACGTTTGGGGTATCAAACTCGGATACGACACGAGGTATTCCGGCCTTTACGGAGGCTACGGGAGGGACAGGTTGGCCGGGAGCTTCCTGGGGTTGAGCCTGAGGGTGAAGGGTTTCGGCTTTGAGTACATCTACAACCCTCTCGGCCTGTTCGGGGATAGGCACATGCTCGCCCTGTACGTGAAGAGATGAAATCCGTGATAGCCTTGGGTGGGAACGCCCTGAGGAAGAGGGGTGAGGGTTTTGATTACGAGACCCATCTGGAGAACGCGAAGATAACCTTCAGGTACATCTTGGAGTCGGGCCTGATCTCCGGGGACAACTCCGTGGTCATAACACACGGAAACGGACCCCAGGTCGGTATGGAGTTTATGAGACACTTCCTGACAAAGGAGAGGTACCCCATGTACCCCCTGCACGCCTTAACCGCCTCAACCCAGGGATGGATAGGTTATATCTTGGAACAGGCCCTCAGAAGCGTCTTAAGGGAGAAAGGCCTGAACAGGGACGTGGCCACCTTGATAACCCTTATCGGGGTGTCTCCAGAGGATCCCGCCCTGAAAAATCCGGACAAACCCATCGGTGAGTTCATGGACCAGAAGGAGGCCCAAGAGCTCTCCATCCTGACGGGGTTGCCCACAAAGGAGGACGCCGGTAGGGGGTGGAGGTTGGTGGTCGGCTCACCCAAGCCCCTAAAGGTAGAAAACTCCCACATAATAAACTCACTCGCCGAAAGGGGGGTTTTGGTGATAGCCCTCGGAGGGGGCGGAATACCCGTGGATGGGAGGTACTCGGGTGTACCGGCCGTGGTGGACAAGGACAAGGCCAGCGCCCTCCTTGCCTTGGGCATAGGTGCGAACGCCCTTTACATACTGACCCAGGTTCCCCACGTCTACACGGATTACGGGACGGAGAGACAGAAGGAGATAAGGAGGATAAGCGTGGAGGAGGTTCTCGCTCTGATGGAGGAGGGTCATTTCGCCGCCGGGAGTATGCTGCCCAAGATAGAGGCCGCCGTTGAGTTTTTAAAAGGGGGCGGGGAGATGGTCGTTATAACCTCACCGGATCACCTCCCAGATGCCGTAAGGGGAAAGGCTGGAACGCTCATACTACCCTAATGTCTGAAGAGCCTCTTACCCGTGAAGACGAGCTTTATGCCCAGCTCCTTCGCCTTCTCTATCACCTCCTCATCCCTCCTTGACCCCCCCGGCTCGGCCACCACCTTAACGCCGAACCTGTAGGCCCACTCTACGGAGTCCGGGAACGGGAAGAAGGCGTCCGAAACGAGGGTTGAGCCGTAGACGTTGTCCCCCGCCTTCTCAAGCGCAACCCTGACGGCCGTGACCCGGTCCACGAGGCCGCTCCCGGTTCCAAGAAGCGTCCTGTTCTTGACGACCACAGCGGCGTTGGACTTCGCCCACCTGACCATCTTCAGGCCGAATATGACGTCCCGAATCTCATCCTCGGATAGGGGATCGGTCTTGCTTTCTATGCTCTCGTAGGGTGGATCGTAGTCCACGGTCTGGACGAGCATGTCCTTCCCCTGCATGAGCATCTGTATTGGGGATAGGCGGTATTTGAACACGTCTATTTTCAGCAGCCTCAAACGTTTCCTCTTCCCGAGTATCTCCAGCGCCTCCTCCGAGAAATCCGTGGCCAGTATCACCTCGTAGAAATGTTCCTTGAGTTTCAAGGCCAATTCCCTTTCAACGGCGAAGTTTATGGCGACAACACCTCCGTAGGCGGCCTGCATGTCCCCCAACAGCACCTTTTGATAGGTCTGGAGGGGATTGTCACCCTCCGCCCCGGCGGCCGGGCTTCCGTGCTTCACCACGACTATGGCGTGGTCCTCAAACTCCTGAACGCAGGACCAGGCGGAGTAGGCGTCCAACACGTTGTTATAGGAGAGGTCAGGCCCGGAGAGCTGCTCCACGGAGGACAGGAACGACCCCGCGCTTTTGTACATCCAGGCCTGCTGGTGGGGATTTTCGCCGTACCTGAGGGTCTGGGGGTTTTTGAGATGTATGAAGATGTTCTTGTAGATGAGGCGCGGGGCGAGCATGTGGGAGAGATGCTCGTATATCTGAACGTCGTACTCCGCCGTCTTCGCAAAGGCCTTTACGGCGAGCTCCTTGCGGGTTTCCTCCCCCACACGCCCTTCCCCCTCCTCCATCTCCAACATGACCTCCGGGATGTCCTGTGGGTCTACCACAACGGTCACGTCCTCGTAGTTTTTAGCGGCTGCCCTTATCAGGGATACGCCCCCTATGTCTATCATCTCAACGATCTCGGATATGTCCCTGCTCCTCTCGGCCGTCTCCTTAAAGGGGTAAAGCTGGACGAAGAGGAACTCTACGTTTGGAACACCCATCTCCAGGGCGATCGCCCTGTCCTCCTCCCTCCTGAAGAGTATACCACCCATGATATACGGGTTCAGGGTCTTTACCCTCCCCCCGAAGACCTCCGGAAAACCCGTAAGGGCGGATACGTCTATAGCGTAAACACCGTTCTCCCTGAGGTATTTGGCCGTCCCCGAAGTGGCGGCTATGGAATATCCGTAGGCCTGGAGGAAGTTGGCCAGGCGCACCACCTTGGGGTGTTTCTCATAGGCCGAGAGCAGGGCGTACTTGGGGAGATGACCGTAGAGGAAGTTTATCAAGGTGTCAAAGTAGAGGGCGTGTTCCACCTCGTGTATGCGCCTCTCAAGGCTCTCAAGGGATTCCCCCCTGAAGAGGGGGACCACCCTCTGGGCGAGGATCGGTCCCTCATCCACCTTCTCCGTGACTATATGGACGGTCACCCCCGTGAACTTGGCACTTGAGGACCACGCCCTCCTTATGGCGTCCCTCCCCTTAAAGGCCGGAAGGAGAGAGGGGTGGATGTTCAGGATCTTACCCCTGAAGGCGTTGACGGTCTCGGGGGGGAGTATCCTCATGTACCCCGCCAAAACGACGGCGTCCACCTTTCCGGCCGATTTGATGGCCTCAAGCGTGGGTCTTCCAGGATCCCCAACCACCTCATAAGGCACACCCAACCTCTTTGCCCGCTCTATCACCTTGGCGGTGGGGTTGTCGGTTATGAGCAGGGAGAAGCGCAGGGGATAACCCGTGGCTCTGGACCTTCGGACGAGGGCCTCAAAGTTGCTCCCGTTTCCGGATGCCAGCACCACCAGTTTCTTCTCCTTCACGGCCGCTATTCTACTCCGGTTTTACGGGGGCCATATCCAACCTCTTGAGGGAGCGGAAGGAGGAGTAGAGGATGTACTCAAACCCCCCCTCGTCCAAAACCCTTTCGCTGTAGGCGTAGGATTCATCCCCCGCGAGGTCAACCACGAAAACGGTGTTCCCCACGTAATAAGGCCTCCCCTCGTAGGGTAGGACCCTGAGACTCCTCCCGCGGACCACAAGTACTCCCTCCGACGGCAGGTAAAAACCGGTGTACACATCACCCCTTTCCGAGTACATACCCGAGAACACCTCAAAACCCTCCTCTCCGAGGAGCTCCGCGATGTGCTTGGGGTCCCTCTTGCACGCGGGTCTACCACCTCCGAGGAGAACCACCCCCGAAAACCCGAACCTCCTGAGCTTTTCAACCATCTCATCAACCGGAACACACCTCCACGCCTCCTCTTCCACGAAGAGCAACCTCTTGGTTTTGAACCTTGAGTAGTAAAGGCTGTCGATCAGGTAAGGGAAAGCCTTGTGCTTTAAAAGCAGTACCCTTACAACGGACGAGTCCAACCTCTTCATGAGACCCCTCTCTTCAACGAGGTCTTCAACCGTCCTGTAAAGGACGGGCAGTTTTGCGGGGTAGAGTATCATAAGGACGTCGTTCCCGGCGAGGAACGCCTTTTCAAATATCCTCTCCAGATCCTCATCCGTAAACTCCTCCCTGTAGTCCTCCCTTATGTACTCCCTCAAAGCCGGCGCCCAGAGGTCGTCCGTCATGACTACCTTCCAGACGTCTATTTCCCTCGCCAGGGACACCACTTTCCTTGAAAACGGCGCGGGCGTGCTGTCCCAGAAGGGGTATATGAGGCTTGAGAGCATATACCCGTCCACGAGGTTGGATAGGTTTGCAAAGACCTCCAGATTTCTGTAGGCAAAGGAGGAATCCCCGTTGAAAACGGTGAGCTGGACGTCGGAGTTCCACCTCGTGTTACCGTATCCGGGGAAATGCTTTGCTATGAGCAGGACGCCTCCCCTCCTCATCCCCTTTGAGAACGCCCTACCGTAGTTCTGCGCGTTTTCAAAACCAAGCCCAAAGGTCCTACCCATCCTGAACATCAGGGCGGAGGAATCCGTGGCCACGTCAAGGACCGGGGCCAGGTTTACGGTCAGACCCACCCTCCTCATGGATGAGGCGACGGCAAAGGCGTACATCTCAACCGAATCCGTACTCCAGGTTGCCATTTCCACCGGTTTGGCCACCCCCTCGCATCCCGGAACGTTCCTCATCCTGTTGATCCTTCCGCCCTCCTGATCCGCGGCCGCACCTATGGGAAGTGGGTTTGCCCTGTGGTACTCCTCCACCCTTCTGGGAAATCCCGGCAGCTTTACGTGTCTCTGGTTGAAGATCGCCCCACCTATCGGGTACTCCGAGCAGTAGGACACACCTGGGGGGTAGACCCACGCTATCTGGGAGATCTTCTCCCTGAGGGAGAGCGATTCGGCTATTCTGAAGGCCCTCCAGATCACACCTCCGCTTATCTCACCGAGCCGGAAGGTGGCCGTATCCCGGATGGAACACAGGGATAGGAACACCGCCAACACGGAAGGGATTGTATCGCCGTAAGACACACGTTTCGGGTGTATAATTCCCGACTATGGCAAGGAGAAGCGATGATGCCATATTCTTCGTGATGGGTGTGCTTACGGGTTTGACGGTAGGAGCCCTTGTCACACTCCTGACCACACCTTACACGGGAAAGGAGGTTCGGGGTAAGATCGTGGACAAGAGCAAGGAGGCCCGTGAGAGGCTGCGGGTCCTGAGGGAGGAGATACGGAAGGAGTTTGAGGAGAGGGCGGGAAAGCTGAAAGGGGAGGCGGCGGAGAAGTTTGAGGCCTTGAGGAAGAAGGTGGACGAGCTTTTGGACAGGCTGGAGTCCCACCTCGGATAGTCCGTGCGACTTCTGATCCTATCCGACGTTCACGCCAACGTTTGGGGGTTGGAGGCGGTAATGGGGTTCGTCAAGGAAAGGGGTATCACGTACGATGAGGTGGTGGGATTGGGGGATTACGTGGATTACGGCACGCGTCCCAACGAGGTCGTGGAGTGGTTCCGTGAGAACTCCGGTATGAACCTCCTCGGAAATCACGATGTCGCCCTGTTTGAGGGTGGACACAGGGATTACTTTTCCGACCTCGCCCTCAGGTGTTCCCTCTGGACCGAGAGCGTCATAAAGGAGGAAAATCTGGAGTTCCTAAAGACCCTCCCACCGATCATCAGGGGGCGAAACATCACTTACACACACGCATCACCCACCGATCCGCTCTGGGATTACGTGGTCGGCGTGGTGGAGGCGGAGAGGGCGTTCAGGGCCGACGGAGCGGATGTGATATTCGTGGGACACACGCACATACCCTCCTACTTCTTCTGGCACAGGGGACAGGTGGGGGGTAGCAGGGTTGTGGCCCAGCAGATGACCGTCAAGCTAACCCCCGGTATCCGCTACATCATAAACCCGGGATCCGTGGGACAGCCGAGGGACGGACTTGGGGGGGCTTCCTTCGGCGTTTTTGACAGCGAGGAGATGACCTTCACGTGGTACAGGGTGGATTACGATATATCCCCCTTGAGGGATGAGGTGAAAAGGGCGGGTCTTCCCCTCTCCCTCCTATCCTATTTCCTGTGAAATCCCAATCCAACCCCCACCGCAAAGGTTATCAGGTCCGCCACCACCGTTGACAGTCGGCTCAGGAGGGAAAAGGCGGAGGATTGCACGTCGTATCCCAAAAGGACGGATATTATCCCCTCCCTGATCCCCAGGCCCGCAGGTGTAATGGGCAGAAGGTAAGAGGTGACAAAGGAAAAGGAGAACACAAAGGTTATCTCCCTCCATCCCCCCTTCCAACCCACGGATCCTGCAACCAGATAGGCCGAGAACCCGGCGAGGGTCCAATAAAGCACCGCCAACACCACGGACAGGACAACCCCTCCCCACGCCGAGGGGTAATGGGTGGCACTTGGGAAGAGCCTTCCCAGGAGTAGGACCAACCGCTTCCACGTGAGGAGGGAGAGGAGGAGGATGAAGGTGATGAAAACCTTCAGGTGTAGCAACCTCCCGTGAACGAGGGATACAAGGGAAGCCCCAGTCATCAGGACGAGATGCTCGTAGAACATGGCCGAGATCACCTTTGACGTGGGGTGGTCCAACATGGATGCCCTACCCACGAACTGCCAGACCTTTCCGGGGACGTACCTACCCACGGATGAGACGTACCACGAGGATACGGCCTCTCTGAGGGACATGTTGAGGGAGAAGGATCTCCCGACCGAGAGCCAGATCAAGGGGAGGAGGGAGTAGGCCAGGACGAGCAGCGCTGTTCCCAAGAGGAAGTCCTGAAGGGAGAAGCGTAAGCCCTGCAACCCGCCGAAACCCCTCACAAGGGGGAAAAGGGCGAAGGTGAGACCGGCGAGTGCCACCGAGTATTTCAGAAACCTTTTCAAGGTGGGATTCTAATTCAGATGGCGGCGTAGGTTATGCGCAACGACCTTTTGGTGGGCTTGGAAAAGGTCAAACCGTCAAAAGACCATACGTTCAGGAAACCTGCGCTCCTCAGAAGGCGCACAACCGTGGCCTGGGAATAGCCTTTCTCTTTGAACTCCTCCTTCACCATCCTGTAGAGGTTTTCTCCGACCGGTCTGAAGACCGTAAGGGTCAGCTTGGATATTCCGTCTCCGAGGTACTCCCCCTCCCACAGGGTGAGCGTGCCGTCCGGTAAATCCTTTTTGAAGATGACATCGTTCCACTGTGTGGTCATGGCGTACGGGGTGTTCAGATCCCCGACAAAAATACCATGGGGTCTCAGGTGTTTGCGTATGTTTTTGAAGGCCGAGAGGAGGTCCCCTTCCGTGAGCAGGTTGTTCAGACTGTCAAAGGTGCTTACAACCGCATCGTACTTTTCCCCGAGGTCCATGTCTCGCACGTCCGCCCTCACAAACCTCACTCCGGGCAGCTTCTTGCGGGCGATCTCAAGCATGCCCTCAGAGGCGTCAACTCCCACCACCTCGTATCCGAGTCTGATGAGCTCCCCCGTCAGGTTTCCCGTACCGCATCCCACCTCAAGTATCCTCCTCACCGGTTTCCTCGTGAACTTGAGAAGGCGGGAGACGTAAAGCGCCCACTCCCGGTAGTCAACCTCCGGAAAGAGCATATCGTAAACCTCTGCTATTGATGAAAAGGGTTTGAAGGAAGGCCCCATCAAACGTCAATTTTAACACCAAGCGCTTTCCCTTTCAACTCCTCCCTGTAGTCCTTTAAGGCCCTTTCAAGCTCGGGATACCTGAGGGAGAGGATTTCAAGGGCGAGGAGAGCCGCGTTGCGTGCCTCTCCAATCCCAACGCTCGCAACCGGGACACCCGGCGGCATCTGAACGATTGAAAGGAGGGCGTCCACACCGTAGAGGTGTTTCGCGGGTACGGGTAGACCTATGACAGGTTTTACCGTCAGGGATGCTATGACACCCGGAAGGTGGGCCGCCTTTCCGGCTGCGGCTATGAAGACCTCAACGTCCTTGGCCGTCAGTACGTACTCCCTCAGCTCGTCGGGTGTCCGATGCGCGGAGAGGACCTTCACCTCCACGTCAACCCCAAACCCCTTCAGGGTCCTGTAGGCCTCCTCTGCGACGGCCCAATCGGAAGCGCTTCCCATCACGAGGGCTACCTTCATAAGGGGAGGATTCTAAACCCGCTACCTGACCATCAGCTTCTTGGCCAGGAACCTCCTCCCCTCGTATTCCCCGACGAGTACCACGATCCCCCTCTTGACCTTGAGCGGTATCCTGTGCAGACCCTCCTTGAAATCACCCGAGACCCTCCCCACGCGTCTGCCGCTCAGGTCGTAAAGCGTGAAGGTGTACCTCCCGGAGTAGTAAAGCCGCAGGGTTATGCTCCTCCTCCCAAAGGACACGATCTCGCCGATCCTGGCGGCCTTGGTTTCGCCCTCCACCTCATCCTCTGAGGGCTTTTCCACTACGTCCAGCTCGGTTTCAAAGTGCAGGGGACAGATATCGCTCTTTGTCATGGTGACGTCAAGTGAGGATACGGTGGCGCTGTAAAGTGTGGGTTGATCGGACCTTAGGCTGTCCTGCGTGCTGTAGGAGTACATGGGGCGGGAGGAAAAGGTGTAGTTGGCGTTTGTGAGCTCTCCGCACAGGGTTGATCCCTCATAGGTACCGGAGGAGCTGAGCTGGGCGAGGAAAACGTCTCCGGCGGTCTTACCCATGAACACCACGTTTCCCGTGTAGGAGTTCACCTTTACGCTCCTACCGGCGTCATCAACACTCGCCTTGTTGAACCTCCTTATCCAGATCACGTTTCCGAGCGTATCCATCTTTATGAAGAACGCCCTACCCGTCGTGGCGCCGGCGTACATATGGGCGGCGAGGTAGAGATGACCGTTGTAATACTTGACGTAAAAGAGCTTGTCGTATATACCGGAGACACCTGAGCCGGTCAAGACCTTTGACCATATTATGCTACCGTCGTTCTTGTTTATCTTCATGACGAGGAGGTCTACCATATCGGGATCGAGTGAGTCCTGCTCGTAGGCGTTGGTATAGCCCACGACCACGTAATGTCCGGAGGGTAGGACCTCAACGGCTATGGCGCTCTCCCTGCTCCCGCACTCAAGAGGCCAGTAGTTCCCTGTGTTCGTGCCGGAGTACCTCCTCGTCCACGCCGTATCCCCCGAAGGGGTTATCCTGACCACCAACACATCCCAGTCCTCGGGTCTCTGGTCGTCGTCATCCGCGAGACTGTCCGGATTGCAGGGGTGGTCGTAAAGGGATGGGTCCCACCCGTGAACCGAGTCCTCAACCCTTCCCACGGCCACGTAATAACCCTCCGGATCCCTTTCAACGTCAAAGAGGAGCTGGGCCTTTGAGTGGCCGTTAAAGTAGCCGGGTGGGTCGTAGGTATAGGAGTAGAGCCTGTTGTACCAGAGGATCGTGTTGCCGTCGGTGCTGACCTTCATCCAGAACCCATCGTAATCGTACTCGTTCGTGTCCGCCACCTGACCCACTATTACGTATCCGCTCCCGTCGTAAAGCACGTCCCACGGTCTGAACTTGTACCCGCTGAAGGTGGTGGATCTACCTATCCTCTTGGCCCATTGGACTCCAAAGGAGGAGTTGAGCTTTATAAGAAAGCCGTGCCAGGGGAAGTAGGGGGATGTGGACGTAGTCCCCGTCCACCCCACCATGATGTACCCGTCGGGTGTCCGATCAAACCACGTGGCGTAATCGTACCTGTTGGTACCCCCTCCGAGAACCCTACCGTACGCCTTCGTCCAAAGCACGTTCCCTAAGGTGTCCACCTTGGAGATGAAAAAGTCCCCCTTGCCCAAACCGCTACCCGAAAAGGAACCCGTATGCCCCATGACGAGATAGCCGTCCGGAAGCACCATGAAATCCCTTGGGATCTCGTTTCCGCTCCCACCAAACTCCATTATAAACTGCGGGAACTGGGAAATCAACAGCAGCATAAGAAGTTTATTTTAAGGGAGAAATCCTTAGAATAGAGGCCTATGCTCCGCAGGTACGAAAAAGAGCTCTCCGGTTGGGGAAACCATCCGAGGGCAGTGTGCGAGGTGGTTGAGCCTTTCTCGGTTGAGGACGTGAAAGGGGGACTGACCAGGACTACGATTGCAAGGGGGTTGGGACGGAGCTACGCGGACCAGGCGCTGAACTCCGGTGGACGTGTGCTTCTGACCGGGAGCTTGAACCTGTTCCTCGGCTTTGATGATAGAAGGGGGGTTTTGAGGGCGGAGGCCGGCCTCTCCCTTGAGGAGGTCCTGAGGGTTTTCGTTCCG
The DNA here is from genome assembly GCA_027002825.1 of Caldifarciminota bacterium. Taxonomy (GTDB): domain Bacteria; phylum Hydrothermota; class Hydrothermia; order LBFQ01; family LBFQ01; genus JAADCS01. The sequence goes on along the minus strand of JALWZG010000085.1, from coordinate 18,756 downwards.
AGGGGATGGTTTCCACCCATTACACCTGGGACGAAGTACGTGACCCTCGGTGGGATGTTTGCGAGCGATGTGCATGGTAAAAACCACCACAGAGAGGGGTCGGTCTCCAACTTCGTCAGATCCGTGCGGTTGCTAACGCCAAGGGGTGAAGTGCTGGACCTCACGCCTGAGGACCCACTTTTTTGGGCCACCGCCGGGGGTATGGGCCTGACGGGCGTTATCCTTGAGGTTGAGATGGAGATGAGACCCATACAGACCTCCTACATAAGGTACAGGTCGTTCAGGGTCAGGAACATAGACGAGATGCTCGCCGTTTTTGACGAGAACGATCCCAAATACACGTACTCCGTGGCGTGGATAGACTGCCTATCCTCCGGAAGAAACATGGGTAGGGGGGTGGTGATGTTCGGTGAACATGCCCGCCTGGAGGAGCTCCCCGAGAAGCTCAGGAAAAGACCCCTGTTCTTCGTTGAAAGGTTCAAGGTAAGGTTCCCCTTCCAAGCCCCATCCTTCCTCCTGAACGACCTGACCATGGCCGTTTTTAACTGGTTGTACTACACCACCCACCCCCCATACGAGGGGTTTGTGGATTACGAGAGGTTCTTCTACCCGCTTGACGCCATAGACGAGTGGAATAAGGCTTACGGTAGGCGCGGCTTCATACAGTTCCAGTTCGTCGTACCCGAGAGGGAGACCCTGGTGGGTGTCCTTGAGAGGATCGTGAAGAGGGGTGGAGGATCCTTTCTGGCCGTTTTAAAGCGCATGGGTGAGCAGAGGGGGTATCTCCCTTTCGGTATTCCGGGGTGGACTCTCGCCCTGGACTTCCCCATAAAGAGCGGTCTGTTTGAGTTCTTGAAACCCCTAATGGCCGAAATCGTGAGGAAGGGGGGGAGGTTCTACCTGACGAAGGACGCCCTGATGGACAGCGGCATATTCAGGGACTCCTATCCGGATTTCCCCAAGTGGTATGAGCTCAGGAGAAAGGCCGACCCCGAAGGGATCCTCTCCTCCGACCTTGCCAGGAGGTTGGGTATGGTCTAAGGGCATCCACGGCTTTCCTTCAGGAGGAAGTGCAGGACGGCCTCCGCCTCCTCGTACGTCAACCTCTGGTTGGGCATTTCAACCGGGTATCTGTCCGTGGTGCCGGAGAGCATGCTGTCGGGGTTCAGTATCACGAGGGCGGAGTTTTTGAAATCCCTCCTCCTGTGTAGGCATTTCAGATCCGGTCCGAGCCTTTCACCTTCCCCCACGCTGTGGCACACGCTACACCCACGTGTTAGGAAGATCTCCCTTCCCCACTCCGCGAGTGAGTCCACGGGTTCTTCCGGCCATAGTTGGGGTATTTTCTCGGCGTTGTACCTTCTCGGTGTGTCCTCCTTTAAAAACCAGGGCTTTGACGTATCACCGTCTATCACTATTCTCTCCGGTTCCTTCACCTCACCGGCGAACCGGTAGAACAACACCCCCAAGGCCAAAACCATCAGGAGGATTCCCAAAACGAGGTTTTTCAGCCTCAAGTGGGGATTTTAAACCGGTGATCCGTACAGCCCTATAATCGCTCCTTGTTAGGGGTACTGTTGGATGACAGACGGGTTTTTCTCCTCTTCTCCGCCCTCATCCTCGGTGGGTACACGGTGGCATATCTGGCCTACCAGTTCTGGATGCGTATGCCCCCGCTTCAGGGAGACGTCTTGGGCTATTACTTTTATCTGCCGACCTTTTTCATATACAAAGACCCTTCGGGTTATGAGACGGTTAGATCACTGCTGAACACCCAGTACGGGGACTTCATCCTGAGCTCACATGAGTTCTTCGCCGCGGGGGTTAAAAAGTGGAAGTTCGTCGGGAAGGTTTACACCAAGTACACTTACGGTGTTGCCCTCCTCTCCTCACCCTTCTTCTTCCTCGCCCTCCTCGTATCCGCCCTCCTTTCCCTCCCTCTGGACGGCTACAACCCGGTCTTTCAATTCCTCGTCCCCTTTAGCGGAGCTTTTTACGGCGTTCTCGGAATGTACCTGCTCTACACATACCTGAAGAGGCGTTTTAACCCCTCCCTCGCCCTCATAACCGCCCTCCTCGTACTCCTCGGCACCAACCTCTACTTCTACCTGACGGTCATGAGCGGGATGAGCCATTCCTTTGCCTTTTTCCTGGTGGCCGCCCTTCTGCACGTCTCGGACGGCTTCAGGGAAAGACCGGGGCCGAAAAACGCCCTCCTGGCAGGAGTCGTCCTGGGACTGCTCATAGCCGTTAGACCGGTTCACGCGATCTTTTCACTCCTCTTGGTGGATTTCAAAAGGTTGAAGAGGTTACACCTCTACATCCCCCACTTCGCCATAGTTTCTGCCGTAGTCCTACTTGTGTTCCTCCCCCAGATGCTTTATTGGAAGTTCATAACGGGGAAGTTCCTCGTGAACCCCTACGATTACGAGGGACTCAAATACCTGAAAAACCCCTATCTGTTTGAGGTGCTTCTCGGTGTGAGGAAGGGTTGGTTCTTCTGGACCCCTTTGGCCGCATTCGGAGTTTTGGGACTTTTGATGGAGAGGAAATGGGTTTACCTCCTCATCATCGCCCTTATGACCTACATCATAGCCTCGTGGAGTACACCGTGGTACGGCGACAGCTACGGCCACAGGGGGTTTATAGACGCCTACCCCTTGGTCTCCTTCGGTCTGGCGTCTTTCCTCTCCTCTCTGAAGGGTGGCCTGAAGAGGGTGGTCTCCGCGGTCATCCTCCTGTTGGTAGTCCTGAACCTCTTCAAGATGTACCAGTACTCCCTCAAGATCATACCTCTGGACGGGACGGACTGGAAGACCTACGTGGAAACCTTTTTTCAGGTGAAACCGAAGAGGTAGCGCCCACACGTATAATAACGTGATGGGTAGGTTGAACAGGTGTCCGGTATGTGGAGGGGAGTTGGTGGTGCGCTCTCTGGAGTGTTCCGAGTGTGGAACCCAGATAAGCGGTCGTTTCTCCAGATCTCCGTTTGAGAGGTTGAACGAGGAGCAGATCACCTTCCTACTGGAATTCCTCAAGAGTGAGGGGAATTTCTCCGAGCTGGCGAGGAGGATGGGACTCTCCTTTCCCACCGTCAAGGCCCGTTTTTACTCCATCCTTGAAGTTCTCGGTGTAGGGCCTTCTCCGGTTGAAAAATCCGACACTTCGGCCGTCCTGGACATGCTGGAGCGGGGCGAGATAACCGTAGAGGACGCGGAGAACCTTTTGAGGGGCAAAAAAGCCGGATAATCGGTCCTACAGGCTTAGAATTGAACGTTATGGCCCTTGAGGAGATGTTGAGGTTTTTCGGCCTTCTCTCTCCCATCGTAGTCTTTATCGTCATACTCCTGATAGGGATCGTGGCCGACCTTGTGGTTATACGGAGCGTGAAAAGGTTAACCCTGAAGACCAGGTCAAAGGCCGACGATATACTCATAGACGCCGTTAAGAAGATCGTCGTGTTCGTCTCCCTACTCCTGGCCCTATACTTCGCCGTAAACGCCACCTATCTCTCCGCCAAGTTCCCGGACAAGGTGTTGAGGTTTTACAACACGGGTATATTGGCCGGTGTGATACTTTCGCTGGCCTGGGTTTCCGCAGAGGTTATAAACTACGCCATAGACTCCTACGTCCAGCAGTTTCCCGAGGAGATACCCACGGGAATCCTTAAAGCGATAGTCAGAATCGTTGTTTTGGTCGTGGCCTTTCTCATGGCCTTGGAAAGTGGTGGCATATCCATCACCCCCATACTGACGGCCCTCGGCGTTGGGGGTCTCGCCGTGGCCCTCGCCCTTCAGGACTCCCTGAGCAACCTCTTCGCCGGCCTCAACGTCATAATGTCCCGCCAGATAAGGAAGGGGGACTACGTGAAGCTGGAGAACGGGGAGGAGGGTTTCGTTGAGGAGATGACCTGGCGGAACACCCTCATAAGGACCATCGCCAACAACATCGTTATCGTACCCAACTCCAAGCTCGCCTCCTCCATCCTCGTAAACTACGACCTAATAGAGAAGCCGAGGGGGGTACCCGTACCCATGGGTGTGGCCTACGGTTCGGACCTTGACTTCGTGGAGAGGGTGACCCTTGAGGTGGCCAGGGAGGTCCAGAGGGAGATAACCCTCGCCGTGGCCGAGAGGAAGTTGGAGGAGTACAGGGAGAGGGTCGCTACGGTGAAGGAGGGCGAGAGGCAGAGGTTGGAGGAGGAGATGAGGGCCTTTGAGAGGTTGGCGGAGGAGTTGGCCAACTGGGAGCCCATACTCCGCTACAGGGAGTTCGGGGACTCCTCCATAAACTTCGTCGTCGTCCTGAAGGCCATCTCCGCCGATGCGGTCTTCCTGATGCGGCACGAGTTCATAAAGCGGGTGAAGAGGAGGTACGACGAGGAGGGCATAGAGATACCCTTCCCGCAGAGGGACGTATGGTTCCGGAACTGGCCGAAGTCTTAGGGAACCCGCGGTCGTCTAATCGTTGATGGTGGGGATACTCCTATCCTTCTACGAGGTAAACCTGTCCGACTCCCCCGCCTTTGACGGGGAACCCGTAGTGGCCGTCAACCCTACGGACCCGGATAACGTCGTGGTGGCGTGGATAAAGGCGGCCTTCGGTACGTCCGTCATAGCCGTACGGTACTCAACGGACGGGGGCCTTACGTGGTCCAGCACCCGTTTTATGCCCCACGTGGTCAGCGGTTTCAGGTCGGCCGACCCCACCCTCGCCTTCGGCGGGGATGGCACCCTCTACCTCGCGTACGCCGACTACAACGAGGACTCCGGCTTCGTAGTCCTGGCGACGTCCACGGACGGCGGAGCAACGTGGTCGTCCCCCCGGACAGTCATCCGGTACGACGAGGCCCCGGACTACCCGATAGATCGGCCCTGGTTGGCCGTCTCCGGCCCCCACCTGTACATCACCACCCTTGAGGCCAAGGTCGCGGGGGCGACGCCCCCCTATCACCTCTACGTCAAGGCCTCTTATGACGGCGGGGTCACCTGGGGACCCCTTACGGAGGTGGGGGACTCCTCCAACTACCCTGCGTACGTTAGGTCCATGGGGCAGATCGCCCTCGCCGGGGACAGCACCGTCTATATCGGCTACTTCTCCTACAACCCCGACTCCTACCCCCTTCCGAGGCACATGCTGGCGGTGAGCAGCGATGGAGGGGCGACCTTCACCTACCGCACTATCGCCAACCTCACGTCGGCGGCCGTGTCCGATTCCCTCCTGAAAAAGGGGACTCCCCTCGTGCGGGTTCCCTCCTCCGGCCTCCTAATTGCAACCCGCATAGACGCCAGCTTCGGGGATCCGGACGCCATAGCCCAGAGGAGCGGGGACGGGGGCCTCACCTGGGACCTCCCTTTTCGCCTCAACGACGACCCCGTCGGGAACGGGGCCTATCAGGACATGCTCTGGGGATGTGCGAGGGACAGCCTCGTGGCCTTCTTCTGGAGGGACAGGAGAAACGGTGGGACGGGGAGGGCCGTCCCCTTTGAGATCTACGGCACCCTCTCCAGCGACGGGGGACACACCTTCGGCCCCAACTTCGTCGTCTCCGGCTCCCCCTCGCAGTACGACACCCTCCTCACCATCTCCGGGAACGACTTCCTCTCCTGCGCCTTCGGGGATACGGCCATCTACGTAGTGTGGGGGGACCTCCGGGACACCACCTCCCACCTTGACGTGTACCTCGCCGTCGTCCCGCTCAACAGCATCGACCTGAGTGAGGGGGAGAGGGAGGTGGGAGTGGGGAAAGGTCTGCTGTACGATGTGCTTGGCCGGAGGGTGCGACGACCCGGAAGAGGGGTATACCTGATGCCGATGGGCGGGGGTAAGGTTATCTTCCTCAGATGACTACCCCATCTCCCCCTTCAGATGCTCGTAGGCCCTCTTCACCTCCTCCACGGAGGCCTCGTCCTCAAGGGTGGTCACGTCGCCGAGGGGTTTGCCGAGGAAGACGGCCTTGAGCAGGCGGCGCATTATCTTCCCGGACCTCGTCTTGGGCAGCTTGGAGACGAAGACGACCTCTTTGGGTACGGCTATGGGGCTAAGGATCTCCCTAACCGTAGTCTTTATCTCCTTGGCGAGGGCCTCGGAGGGTTGGACCCCCTCCTTCAGGACGACGAAGGCCACGGGTACCTCACCCTTCACCTCGTCCGGGACGCCAACGACGGCGGCCTCGCTGACGGCCTCATGCTCCACTATGGCGGACTCTATCTCGTAGGTACCGAGGCGGTGTCCGGCTACGTTCATGACCTCGTCCGCCCTGCCCAGTACCCAGATGTAGCCGTCCTCGTCCATTATGGCGTAGTCTCCGGTGTAGAAGTTTCCGGGGAACCTCTCCCAATAGGTCTTTACGTACCTTTCGTCGTCCCCCCAGATGGTCAGGGGCATTCCGGGCCAGGGGCGGGTGAGGACGAGGTACCCCCTCTCCCCCCGCGGTGCCTCGCTGCCGTCGGCCTTGAGTACGGCGGCCCCTACGCCGGGGATGGGGTAGCCGTTCGTTCCGGGCTTGAGGGGTACCAACTTCCAGCCGGGGGTGTGGGAGATCATAACGCCGCCCGTCTCCGTCATCCACCACGTGGAGCCGACGGGACACCTCCCCTTGCCCACCTTCTCAAAGTACCACCACCAAGCCTCCGGGTTTATAGGCTCACCGACGGAGTGGAGTACCCGCAGCGTGGATAGGTCGTACTTCTCCACGTACTCGTCGGGGTACCTCATAAGGAGCCTTATGGCGGTGGGGGAGGTGTAGAAGATGCTGACGCCGTACCTCTCCACTATGCTCCACCATACGCCCGGATCCGGCCAGTTCGGTACCCCCTCGTACATTACGCTCGTCAGTCCCTCCATGAAGGGGCCGAAGACGATGTAGGAGTGGCCGGTTATCCAGCCTATGTCGGCGGCGCACCAGAAGACGTCGTCTTCGCGGGCGTCAAAGACCCACTTGAGGGTGGCGTGCAGCAGGACGGCGTAGCCCCCGGTGTCGTGTACTATGCCCTTGGGCTTACCGGTCGTGCCGGAGGTGTAGAGTATGAAGAGGGGGTGGGTCGCCTCAACGGGGACGGGGGCGACGTAGGTGTTGGGGGATACGTCTTTCAGGAACTCCTCCCCGGATACGTCCCCCTCCCTGAAGTGCCACTTACCCTTGAGCCTCTCAAAGACGAGGACACCCTCAACCGGTGCCAACTCCAGGGCCTTCCTGACGTTCGGCTCAAGGAGGATCTCCTTCCCGCGCCTGTAGTAGCCGTCGGCGGTTATGAGGTACCTCGCCCCGCTGTCCTTGATGCGGTCGGCGAGGGCGTTTGCCGAAAATCCGGAGAAGACGACGGAGAATATCACGCCGAGGCGGGAAAGAGCCAGCATGACTGCCGGAAGTTCCGGCACCATGGGCATGTATATGGCCACCCTGTCCCCCTTCTTCAGGCCCCACTTCCTCTGGAAGGCGTAGGCGAGGCGGTTGACGAGGCGGTAGTACTCGTAGTAGGTCAGGACCCTCTCTGCGTTGTCCTCACCGAGCCAGAAGAGGGCGACCTTGTGCCTCCTGCCTCCCTTTACGTGGCGGTCAAGGGCGAGGTGGGACATGTTCAGTAAGCCGTCGCCGAACCACCTGTAGAAGGGATGCTCCCCCTCAAGGGCCTTGGTAGGTTCCTTGAACCAGTCTATCTCCTTGGCCAACTCCATCCAGAAGTCGGGTGTGAGGGTCTTCGCGTGGGCCTCCTTGTACTCTTCGGGACTTACGAAGTCCCAACCTTCAACCTTCACGTACTCTTTGAAGGGTAGTGCTGCCATGGTTCTTTATTCTAAAAGCGCTGGACAGAGGGTAGATCTCCGTGGATGCGAATCCTCCCATCACCTGACATCCGGCAGGAGGTCTATCGGTCCATCCCCCACGTAAAACGCCGATACGACCTTCCCATCCCCGTCAAGGAGTAAGACCCTATCGTTGGAAAAATCCGCTACGGAAAGCGTGTCCCCTTTGAAACCGCAGGCCATGATGTTAAAACTCAGCTTTAGAGCCTTCTCCAACCTCTCCACCGCCCAATCGTACACCCAAAGCCCACCGTTCCATCCGGTTATGTAGAGTTTGCCGTCTGAGGAAAGGCACATATCCCCCGGCCATCCACCTATGAACAGGCTGTCCACAACCTCCCCTTCCCTGAGCCTGTAAATCCATCCCTCCCTTGAGGAGTAATCCCCGGTGGCGAGGGCGTACACGTCCCCCTCTGGGTCCGATGTTAAGACCTGTACGTTCAAACCCACGAAGAGCGAGTCCATAACCCTCAGTTCATCGGTGGATACGGTGTAAATCCTGCTCCTGTACCCGTCGCCGTATCCGGTGCACGCGACGTAAAGCACATCCCCGACCACCACCATACCTTCCGGGTTTGGCCCCACGTCTATTTCACCCTTCAACTCACCACCCTCAAAAACGCTCACACTGTTTCCGAGGAAGTTGGAGACGAAGAGTCTACCCGTCCTCCTGTCGTACACGGCGGCCCATGGGTTCTTTCCGCTTCCCACGTGGAGCGTGTCCAGACTTCCATCCGTGAGCGTGTAGAGGTAGACGTTGTTATCGCCGGAGTTAACAACGGCAAGCGTATCCCCAAAACGGGTGAGGTCGTTGGCCCACAGACCCGCCGTTAACACCTTAAAGGCCGTATCCGAGATGTACCACAGCTCGGGTGATAGCGTGGTCAGAACCCACAGTCCACCCGTATCACCCTTGGGAAACCGGGGAGGGGGATTGTCAACCACGCTTATCCGCTCCACACACGAGAGGGAAAAAAGCAGCAGAAGGGTTATCGCCTTATTTTTACCCATTTCACCAATCTCGCCGTACTCCTCGTTTCCCCGAACATGTCCCCGTCATCGTACACGAGGCGGTGTGTGTTCGCCACCTCAATCCGGAAGCTGTCGGCAAACCTGAGATCACACCACCCCTCCTCCGTTTCCGGGACGACTTCGGGTACGGTTAAGGAGAGGAGCGGTGTGTCCAAGAGTATTTCGTAATAGCAGGAATAACCCACCTGATTGTCCCCCTCTATGAGACGCACCATGTAAGTGTTTGCCTGGGGGATGGGACTCCAGTAAAGGTTTACGGTATCCCCGTACTCCACCTCGTCCGGTATGAGGCTTAGGGTGGAGCTGTCCGGTGCCAGTGGCATGCGAACCTTCAAACCCCACCTCCTTATGAACTCCCCGTTTATTATTATGGCGGCGCACAGCGAGTACCCCTCTGTAGGCCGCACTATCAGAGAATCCCTCAGCGTGTCCCAGTTGAAGAACCTCCAACGGTAGAGCTTGTATATGTTGGGATCAACCTGGAAGAAGTGGACCTCCGGGTCGTCGTACATCCTGTTGCACGCCGTATCGCTCGTGTCGTTCTCAACCAACCACACCACGCTGCTCTTCATCCCTGGGCCCAACTTGTCCGTCCCCTTGTATACGGAGTCTATGTAGGTTATACAGGAGTCAAGGGTATCCCCCCACATCTCGTTGAACCACACGTAATCCCCCACGCGTCCCTCCGACGGGTAAGGGTACCTGCACTCGGAGAGCAGAAACACCCCTACCACGACGCCCGTCGGTAAAACCCAACGCATGTGCGGGCATTTTACGGGCGACGACGACCACCCCACAAATCCGCTTTTCACCCTTAGAATTACATCCTCGGTATGAAAACCTGAGTTGGGGGCGAAAAGGTCTCGACGGCGGGTGAAAGCCTGCCGGGTGCAGGCCGGGGTCGGGCAACCCCGTTAAAAAGCCCAAAAACAAAACAAGTGCGAACGCTTCCTACGCCCTGGCGGCGTAATTGACCGCCAGCCTTCCACGGGTCGCTCCCTGCCCGGCGCCCGCTGGGGGGTCCCTCAGGGCAGGCCTCCTACCCCGGTCTTCCTCCTCTTCCGGGTTGGGAGGTATCAAAGAGGAGGCGTCCCGGTTCGGGAGAGGCCCCGATGCCCAAGGGCCGGGACGTAAACGGAAAGAAGGGGCTAAGCCTGTAAAACACCCGGGGGCGAGTAGCCCGTTCGGACGCGGGTTCGATTCCCGCCGCCTCCATTTCGCCCCAGTAGCTCAGCAGGATAGAGCGGCGGCTTCCTAAGCCGTAGGTCGGGGGTTCGAGTCCCTCCTGGGGCGTTTTTGTTTGAAACCTCCGGTTGGTGGAGGTGTCTTCTCCTTTATAATTCCTGAAGATGCGGAAGTTTGGGTTTTTGCTCCTCTTTGGTGTGTTCGCCTCCTGTGGTCCGAGGGAGATGGAGCTGTGGTACTACTTCGGTGAAATACACGACTACCACTTCAAGAACCTCCTCAGCGGGTTGTGGAAGGAGATTCCCTTCTCCGTCGTACCGCGCAAGATGCCGTCAATACGCGCCCTTGAGGATTCCCTCATCCACTCCAACGATCCACCCGATATGGCCTTGACCTACCCGTCAACCATAAAGGAGCTTTTCAGGGCGGGACGTTTGGAGCGTGTGGATTTTGAAAACGCCAAGAATGTGCTTCCGGGCTATTGCGAGTTTGACGGCGAGAAGTACTGCTGGCCCCTTTTCAAGAGCTTCATGGGGTTTTTCATAAATCTCCCCCTTGCAAGGGAGTTGGGCCTGGACACGAACTTCTCCATAACCGATTTGGTAAGGATGGAGACGGAATACGTGATAGCGGGGATATACGTATCGGCCACGGTTTATACGGCCTTTACCTTTACGTTCATATCCGAGGGGAAGGGTGTGCAGGAGGCGTGCGTGGAGGCCGGGAAACTCTATTACACCCTGATACGTACACCGCACGTCCGGATATACCGCTCCCCCATAGACGCCCAGGAGGATTTCGTACTCGGTAGACTGCTCCTGTACATAGGCACGAGCGCCCACACACCCTACATAGAGAGGGAGGGGATAAACATGAAGTTCCTACCGCTTAAAAACGAGAAGAAGGAGAGCGTTTTCTTCCTCTCCGGACCGGATCTCGTTATCCTGAAGGGGGGAAACAAGGGATACGCCCGAACCTTCATAAGCGCACTTCAGGAAAAGATCAGGGAGGATACGGTGTGGAGGAGGTTGGGCTATGAGCTGGCAGAGGACCTGAAGGGGAAGCACATCTACCACGATATGAACCTTTACGTCCCCAGAGCGGAGATAAGGGAGATGCTCAGGGGTTTCCTGAGAGGGGACACGCTGAACCCGGAGGAGCTCAAAAATCTGTGCGCCAAATTCAGGGAGATGTGATATGAGCCTTGAACCCAACCCGGGAAAACCGCTGACCGTGGAGGTGGACGGTGAGGTGTGGGCCCGCTACCCGGTTAAAACCCACGTCGTAAAGCCGGGGGAGGACATAGTCCTGATAGCCGAGAGGTACGCAAAACCCCACCTGAGGGAGGGGGATCTACTCTTCATCAGCGAGAAGGTGGTGGCCATCGCCCAGGGAAGGGCGTTCCCCATAGACGAGATAAGGCCCTCGCTCTGGGCCAAAATCCTGTCCAAATTCGTGACGAGATCACCTTACGGGATCGGGCTTGGAAGCCCCTGGACCATGGAGCTCGCGATAAGGGAGGCGGGGCTTTTCAGGATACTCCTCGCGGCCTTCGTGGCCGCCATCACAAAACCCTTAGGTATAAGGGGGCTTTTCTACAGGGTTGCGGGGCATAACGTGGCCGCGATCGACGGCCCAACCCCTTACACCATCCCCCCTTACAACAGGTACGCCAAGCTTCCGCCGAAGGATCCGTCAGGTGTCGCCAGGAGGATATCCGAGAGGCTCGGTGTGAAGGTGGTCGTGGTGGACGCCAACGATCTCGGAGTTGAAGTTCTCGGCAAATCCCATCCGGACGTTGATGACGGTTTTGTAAAGGGGGTCTTCAGGGACAACCCGTTGGGTCAGGCCTCCCAGCAGACCCCCCTGTGTATAGTGAGGAGGGTGTCGTAAGCGCCTCACTTTTTGAACAGGTCCTCCGTTTTGCGGGCCTTCCGGAGTACCTCCACCGCCTTCTTGAAGACGGGATCGTGTTTCAGCAAGACCCTGTACCTACCCTCTTCTCCGAAGTACTGGTAGGCTATCTGTGCCAGGAGCAGTCTCTTGAAGTCCTCCTTTGCCTCCTCAAAGCGGCAGTCTGAGAACTCAATATCCGCCTTTTTGAGGGCTTTTTTGAAGTCCTGGAGGTCGGATTCCGTTATCGTTATGTCCTCAGGTCTCTTGGGTTTACGGTGCGTGCTGGTGTATTTCGTAGCCCAGTTGGATATGACACCCTTTGCCTCCGCCTTCTGTACGAGCCTCGGAAGTGGTCGCACCTTTACGTAAACGTCAGGGGCTATTCCACCCCCTCCCCTTATGGGCCTCTTCAGGATTTTGGTGAAGTATATACCGGTGTCCTTCTCTATGCTACCGAGCTTCCCCTTGTGTATGACCCTTCCGGAGGGTGTGTGGTACCTTGCCACGGTCAGCTTCAGGGAGTAGTCGTAGGGGAGGGGAAAGATCCTCTGGACCGTACCTTTGCCGAAACTCGTATCCCCCACGATCAACGCCCTGTCCCAATCCTGCAACGCCCCGGCTACGATCTCGGACGCGCTCGCCGAACCCCTGTCCAACAGGACCACGACGGGCACATCCTCCGAGAACACCATATCCCCTTCGCTGTAGAACCTCTCCTTACTGTCGGGTATCCTTCCCTCCGTGTACAGGACGAGCCTGCCCTTTCCGAGGAAATAACCTCCTATCAGGAAGGCCTGCCTCAGGAGACCCCCCGGATTGCCCCTCAGGTCAAGGATAACGGATTTCACACCCTCCTCCTTTAAGGCGTTCAGGGCCCTGTAAACCTTTTGCGCGGCATCCTCCTGGAACGAGTTCAGCTTGATGTACCCCACATCACCGAACTTCCCGTAAAACGGTACCGCCCTGAGGACTATCCTGTCCCTCGTTATCACAAACGTCAGCGTATCGTTTATGGCGGGTCTGTACACGGTCACCTTTACCTTGGTACCCCTCGGCCCTCTGAGGTGTTTTGAGACCTCGTCCACCTTCCATCCTATTACGGACGTATCGTTGATACGTATTATCCTGTCGCCGGGCTTTAGGCCGGCCTTCCAGGCTGGAGTTCCTTCAAAGGGGGAGATGACTACCACGAAGCCATCCCTCTCACCGATGGTCATACCCACACCCTCGTACGTTCCCGTTGTGCTTTCCCTCAGCCTCTTCACCTCCTCAGGTGTCAGAAGGTCGGAGTGGGCGTCCAAGGAAAGCCTGACCATTCCCTTTACGGCGTTTTCAACCAGATCCGTGGCCTTAACCTCAACGACGTAGTACTTCTGCACGGTGTTCAGGGCGTTTATGAAGACATCCGTGATCTGGGAAAACGTGAGCTTGTTTTCAGCCCCCTGAGAGGACTGGGCGAGGAGGGATACGGCATACCCAAAGGTTGTGCCGAGTACAAAGGAGAGCATCAACAAAAAAACAACCCTCAAGCGTTTCATATCTCACCATTTTAAAGTTGCAACCCCTCCTGTTTTGCCCGCTTAGAATTCACCCCTATGAGGTTTGAAAATCCGCCCGATGAGGTGATAAGGGAGATTTTCCGCAAGTACAGGAACATCGCCGTCGTAGGCTTCTCCAAGAACAGGGAGAAACCCGCCCACAAGGTCCCCCGCTTCTTCATCGGCAAGAGGTACAACATAATCCCCGTAAATCCCACCATAGACAAGATCCTCGGCCGGAAGTCCTACCCGAAGGTCTCCGTTATACCGGAGCAGGTGGATTGGGTGGACGTCTTCAGGCCACCGCACGCCGTACCTGAGGTGGTGGAGGACGTCCTCAAGAGGTTGGACGAGAGGGGAGACGTGAAGGTCTTCTGGCTCCAGGAGGGTATAAGGAACGATGAGGCCGTAGCCCCCCTTGTTGAGAGGGGGCTGATAGTGGTGCAGGACAGGTGTATGTGGAAGGAGTACATGAGGCTCATAGAGGGTGTTCCCCCTGAGGATATAAGGTGAGGGTTCAGGTTGTAGGTCTCGGTAGGGTCGGAAGGTCCTTTGCGGACTTCTTGAGGGGAAGGGGTGTTGAGGTTTTCACGTGTAGGGCGAGGGGTTTTGAAGGGGAACTGGTGGATGCCGACCTCCTCTTTCTGGCGGTAAGGGACGGATACGTTTCGGATGTGGCGCGGGAGGTTTACTCAAGGGGGAGGGAGTACGGTGCGGTGGGACACTTCTCCGGTGTCCTGACGTCCGATGTTTTAAAACCCTTCCCCCTGCGTTTCTCCTTCCATCCACTTCAGGCCTTTGCAAGGCCATCGCCGGACCTCTGGAGGGGTATAACCGTGGGGTTTGAGGGTTCTGAAGGGGCATGGCTGAAGGTGAAACCCCTGACCGACCTGATGGGCGTAAGGGTGGTGAGGGTTTCAAAGGAGGAGAAGGCCGCCTACCATGCCGCTGCCGTTTTCGTTTCAAACCTGATCTACGCCCCCTTAATGGCGGGGGAAAGGGTGTTTGCCCGCCTTGGGCTTAGCAGGGAGGACTTTGCCCCCCTGGTAAGGACATCCTTTTTGAACTTCCTCCGGATGGGGAGAGGTGGACTGACCGGTCCCCTGGTCAGGGGGGACCTTGAAACCGTAAAAAGACATATGGAAACCCTTTCGGGTGAGGAGCTGGAGCTTTACAGGGCCTTGACGGATTACATCAAAAAGGCGATGGAAAGGGAACACCCTTAAAATATCCGATGCAAATTGAACTTCTGTTTCAGAATCCGGTGTTTCTGGCGTTCTTAGGTGGTGTATTCACGGCATCCCTCAACCTGATAGGAGCGCTGGTGGTCTTGGTCTGGAGAAGGCCGTCTGAGAGGTTTATGGATGCCGCCCTCGGTTTCTCGGCCGGTGTTATGATAGCGGCCAGTTTTACCAGTCTGATAATACCGGGTATAGAACACGGAGGGGTTGTACCGGTTTTGGTCGGTATAGGCCTGGGCGCGGTCTTCATGGACCTGACGGACAGGTTCATACCCCACGAGCATTTCATCAAGGGGAAAGAGGGGCCGGTGGACGCGGAGTGGGCGAAGAGGCTGAAGGGTGTGTGGCTTTTCATAATCGCCATAACCATACACAACATGCCCGAAGGCCTGGCCGTAGGTGTGGGGTTCGGATCGGGCCACTACAAGGAGGCCGTTGAGATCATGTTGGCCATAGGCCTTCAGAACGTTCCGGAGGGTATGGCCGTCGCACTGGCGGCCTATTCGGTGGGGTTGGGGCGAAACTTTTATGCCGCCTATACCGGTATGAGATCCGGATTGGTGGAGATACCCCTCGCGGTCATAGGGGCTGCGGCCGTATTTTACATGAAATCCCTCCTCCCTTACGCGATGGGTTTTGCGGCCGGGGCGATGGTCTACGTCGTCAGCGATGAGATCATACCGGAGACCCATAGGAAGGGCCACGAAAGGCTTGCCACGTGGGGACTCATGGTGGGTCTGGTGGTAATGCTAACCCTTGACGTGGTGTTGGCTTAGGGATACGGGGATCTCACCCGATAGGACCACACGCCCATCGCCGTCCATCCACACCTTTACGGCCGTCATAGGACCTCTGAACGTCCTCAGGAGACGTGCGATTTCACCGTCCACATCCGAGGGTTTAAAGGTTTCCGCCTTTGGGTGGGCGGCCACAAATATCATTACGCCACCCGTTTCGCTCAGGAGTTTTATATGCCTGCGCCCCCTGAGGGAGGGTGTGTCCGGGTAGCGTGCAGCTCTGTCCTCTGGGAAGTAGAACACCGCGCTCTTTATCTCCGCGGGTCTCTCCGCTTTGCCGTCCGAGAGGAGTAGGTCAAATACGGTTTTCCCGTAGCGCGGATTTCTCCTCAAAACCTTGTAATCCCTCAGGGATGGTAAAAGCCCACCGTTTATGGCGAGGGCGACGATGTTCTCCTGGATATGGGTGTCTATCAGGGCGTAGGAGTTTTCCTCCACTTCAACAGCAGAGATCCTTGTTCTGAGCCTCTTTCCCCGTGTAGGTGTGCATAGAACCGGCACCCCTTCCCTCAGGAGGTCCTCCAAGCGCCCGGTGTTGTTGAGGTGAGACCTTTCAACCTCACCGTTTCCGAAGTCAACCAAAGCCGTAAATCGGTTCAGCCGCTTTAAAAACCTCCCCCTCCTCACCCGGAACTCCGCCAGGACCAACTACTCCTCCCTTTTCTCCAAATCCCTGTCCAACACGTAAAGTCCCACACCGTCTCCACCCACGAGCTCCAAACGCTTGAGGAGGTCACCCACCGTGTCTTCCTCCTCCAACTGTTCTCTGTAGAACCAGTTCAGGAATTCCCACGTGCCGTATTCCCCTTCTTCTGTGGTGGAAGTACGCCGCCATGGACAGGTAGAGGTAGGCCGAGAAGAGCTCCCTGTTCAGCTGTTCCCTCAAGAGAGCATCCGTTCTCTTGCCCATGTGGGGATTGTAAAGCGGTTCTACACCCCATCCACACGCCCCCAACACATCAAAAAAGGGGGCCTTCCGGCCCCCTAAACCTTTCGGACGTCTCCCTCACAGCTTCTTCAGGGCTTGGACGAGGTCGCTCACGACCTTCTGGGCGTCCCCGAAGAGCATGTAGGTCTTGTCAAGGTAGAAGAGCGGGTTGTCTATACCGGCGAAGCCACGCCCACGCCCACGCTTTACGGCAAAGACGTTCTTGGCCTTGTAGGCCTGGAGGATGGGCATCCCGTAGATGGGGCTGCCCTCATCCCACTCGGCCGACGGGTTCACGACGTCGTTGGCCCCGATGATGAGGGCCACGTCCGCCGTCTCAAACTCCGGGTTTATGTCCTCAAGGTCGTAGAGCTTGTCGTAGGGTATGTCGGCCTCTGCCAGGAGGACGTTCATGTGGCCCGGCATCCTTCCGGCGACGGGGTGGATGGCGAACTTCACCTCAACCCCCCTCTTCTCCAACTCCTCCATCAGCTCCTTCACCTTGTGCTGGGCCTGGGCGGCGGCCATACCGAAACCGGGGACGATTATGACCTTGTCGGCGAAGGCCAGTATGGAGGCGGCGTCGTCTATGCTCATCTCCTTCATAACCTTCTCCTCCTCCTCGCCGCCCTTCTGGACCTTACCGAAGGCCCCGAAGAGTATGTTGAAGAGGGAGCGGTTCATGGCGCGGGCCATCAGGATGGTCAGGAGGGTACCGGAGGCTCCCACGATTGTACCGCTTATGATGAGGGTATAGTTCTGGAGGGCGAAACCGTCAAAGGCGACGGCCAGACCGGTTAAGGCGTTGAACAGGGAGATAACTACGGGCATGTCCGCCCCACCTATGGGCAGGGTCATCAGGATACCGAGGAGCAACGGCAGGAGGATGAAGAGGTTGACGTTCAGGGCGGTGGGGCCAGCTATAGAGAGGTAGCCGAGGACGATGGATCCGAGGAAGAGGAGGGCGTTCACCAGCTGCTGACCGGGGTAGGTTATGGGGCGGCTGCTTATCCACCTCTGGAGCTTGAGGAAGGCCCCGATGGAGCCGCTGAAGGACGTTGCACCTATGATAACGGCGGCGGCCGCCAGGACCTTCAGCGAGACCGGGCCGTGGCCGTGGAGGAGGTCAAGGTACCCGATAACGGCGGCGGCACCTCCACCCATACCGTTGAAGAGGGCCACCATCTGGGGCATGTCCGTCATGGGTACCTTCAGGGAGGAGTACCAGCCTATGGCCGTACCGATGAGGATCATCAGGACCATCAGGCCGAGTTTCAGGAAGAGCTGGGGGTCGCTCTGGCCAAGGAAGTAGATGTGGACGAAGGCGGTGATGACGGCGAGCAGCATACCGAGGCCCGCCCAGTGGATGCCCTTACGGGCGGTGGCGGGTGAGGACATCATCTTTATACCGAGGATGAAGAGCAGAATGGCGATAAAGTAAGCCGCCGTCGTCCCGTGAAGGAGGACGGGGTTCTGGTTTGCCACCTCGGCAGATAGGAGGCTCCAGAGCATCACTCCTTCCTCCTCTTCTTCTTCTCCTCAAACATGGCGAGCATGCGGTCCGTCACGACGTACCCACCGACCACGTTGAGCGCTCCGAGGAAGACCCCGAAGGTCCCTACGGCCAGCTCCAAGGGGGTGGTAGCCCTCATAAGGACGTACATCGCCCCCACCAAGACTATGCCGTGGATGAAGTTGGTCCCCGACATCAACGGGGTGTGTAGGATCACCGGCACACGGGATATTATCTCAAACCCCGTGAAGGCCGCAAGCATAAAGATGTAAAGCGCTACCCAGACTTCAGGCATCTTATACCTCCACCTTTATTTCGCCATTCAGGACCGCGAGCATCGGACCGACTATGGGGTCCTCCGGGTTTATCTGGAGGTTGCCCTCCTTATCCACCAACATCTCTAAGAGGTTGTAGATGTTCCGGGAGAACATCTGACTGGCGGGGATGGGCATCATGGAAGGGACGTTTACGGGACCGTGGATGATGACGCCGCTGTATACGACCGTTTCGCCCGCCTTGGTCAGCTCGCAGTTCCCACCGTTCTCCGCACCGAGGTCCACTATGACGGAGCCGGGCTTCATCCTCTCCACCATGTCCTTAAAGATGATCTTGGGGGCGGGGCGTCCGGGTACGGCGGCCGTGGTGATGACGATGTCGGAGTCCCCTATGTTCTGGGCGAGGAACTCCCTCTGAATCTTCTTCTCCTCCTCCGTCAGCTCACGGGCGTACCCACCTTCACCCTCCGCCCACACGGGGGACTCAAGGAACTTCGCCCCCACGCTCTCGGCGTCCTTCTTGGCGGCGGGGCGGATATCGTAGG
>JALWZG010000084.1 GCA_027002825.1 Caldifarciminota bacterium | reverse complement strand
GACCTACCCGGTGGTGATATGGAGGAAGGGGGAGAAGGTGATCAGGCCCCTGTGGTCCCTTTCGGAGTACTTAGACAACCTCCTGATGACGGGGGCGGTGCGGGGATGGGCATACGCCCTGGATCGCCTTTCGGAGGAGGACGTAGATCCTGAGGATATCCTTAAAGAACTCGGCCTCTTAGAGGAGATGGCGGTGGAGGTGGAGGAGGAGGACGATGAGGAGGGGGAGATCCCGTTTGAGGTCATGCTCCTCTCGGCCCTGAAGGGTGAGGAAGTTGTAAAGCGCGCCTTAAAGGAGGGGAAGGGGAGGCTCCTGTTGGAGATCTTGAAGGTGGCTTACGATAACTTTTAACCTTCCGCTTCCGTCCTTGCGAGGAGGTGGTAAAGTACGGCCATCCTGACGGCAACACTGTTTCTTACCTGTTCAAGTATTACGGTGTTCTCCCTCTCCATAACCTCGTAATCCATTTCAACCCCCCAATTCACAGGCCCCGGGTGCATTATCAGGGTCTCCGGCGGTATCCTCTTCAACCTCTCCCGCGTTATCCCCCAGAACTTCCTGTACTCCCTGATTGAGGGGACAAAGGAACCTTCCATCCTCTCCCTCTGGAGCCTAAGAACCATCAGCACGTCAACCTCACCTATGTGATCCTCTATGTCAACGATCCGGGCGCCGAGGGACCCAAACTCCTTGGGCAGAAGCGTGGGGGGACCGGAGAAGAGGACCTCGCTCCCGAACTTTTTCCAGAGGAAGAGGTTTGACCTTGCCACCCTTGAGTGCAGAACATCCCCCACTATGAGGATTTTCAGTCCCGAAATCCTGCCCAACCTCCTCTTCACGGTGAAGGCGTCAAGTAGGGCTTGGGTCGGATGTTCATGGGCCCCGTCCCCGGCGTTTATAACGCTCGCCTTCGTGTGCCTGGCGACGAAGTGTGCCGCTCCGGGTGAGGAGTGTCTTATCACTATGCCGTCCACCTCCATGGCCTGAAGGTTCTGAAGGGTGTCGAGAAAGCTCTCCCCTTTCCTCATGGCCGACCTTCCGGGGGAGAAGCTGACCGTATCGGCGGAAAGTCTCTTTGCGGCCATCTCAAAGGAGGCCTGTGTTCGCGTTGAAGGCTCCATGAACATGAACAGGACGGTCTTTCCCCTGAGTGTGGGGAGTTTCTTTGAAGGTTGCTCCAGGACTTTTAGGAAGATCTCCGAACTCTCAAGGATTTTCAGCAAAAAATCCTTTTCGGCCTCCTCAACGGAGAGAAGGTGTCGCATCGTGAAGGGATTTTAAAGTCGTCAGTCCGGCGTAAAATAGAAGAAATGCTCATCGCTATCGTGGGAAGCGCTCTGTGCGATGCGGCCTACTCCGGTGATGTTTTGGAGGTGATCCGTCTGATAAACTCCGGAGCGGATGTGAACGGGTACAGCAGCAGTGGACACACACCCCTGATGTGCGCCCTGATGGGATGGAAAAGGGGGTACCACGTGAGGCTCGGACCTTTCATAATAAAAGCGAATCCACCCGTAAAGGGCGATCCCTGGAAGGTGGTGGTTCTGCGCCTTCTGGAAAGCGGAGCGGATCCCAACCTAAAGAGCAGAGAGGAGGAGTACGAGTGTCCCCTTCACATGGCCGTTAGGGTGGGGCTTGAGGCTACAAAGATCCTCTTAGATCACGGGGCGGATCCCAACTGCACCGACTATCTCGGTCAAAATCCCTTATACGAGGCCACACGCTCGGATGACCCCAGGGTTTTTGACCTGCTCTTAAGGAGGGGTGCAAAGGTGCAGGCCGACACTATCGGAGCAACGCCGGCGATGTACATAGCCTTTTACTGCAACAGGAGGCTCTTTGATTTCCTAAGCGACAATTACCCGAGACTCATAGACTGGGGTGTGTCCGATAAAGAGGGGGTCACACCGGCCATACTCGCCGCGTGGAAATGCAAACGTGATCCCTACCTCGCGCTGGAGATGGCTTATCTGGGCAAAAAGAACATACGGAACACGGTAGGTCCCGGCCTCAACTTCTACCACATAATGGTCATCTATTCCGATACGGGCGTTGATTACGTTGAGGCCGGTATTATGGAGGTGGCCGACTTCCTCGTAAAATCCGGTTTTGGTGATATAGTTGAAGCGGAAACGGATTGCGGTGCGAACGCCTTACACTTTGCCGCCCTCTTCGGAAAGCCTCACCTTTACGCGTTTCTCAAAGACCTGTACGACCACAGACCCAGAGACAGGCCCGCCATTTTGGAAAAGTGTTTCGGAAAGGGGTGGCCGTCAAGACCTTACACCGCCGCGGAGCTCTTCAAACTCCGCTTCCGCAAGCTGCCCAACCTCGGCCTTTAGACCTGTTCTTCTTCCCTCTCAAAAAAGGGCTTTAACAGCCTGTAGGTCTCCTCCATGCCGACGGATATGACCTTTGTGTCCCCTATTACGGGCATGAAGTTGGTGTCCCCGTTCCACCTCGGTACCACGTGCAGGTGTATATGACCCTCGTACCCGGCACCGGCCACGCGGCCTATGTTGAAACCTATGTTGAAACCGTCCGGCTTCATCGCGAGTCTCAGGTTTTCCACGCTCCACTGCAGAAGTTCAAACATCTCCGTGTACTCCTCCTTTGTCAGGTATTCGGGGGAGTGCTTGTGGGAATAAGGGGCTATCATCAGGTGGCCGGAGTTGTAGGGGAAGAGGTTGAGGATTATGAAGTTTTTCCTGCCCCTGTGGAGGATGTAGGCCTCCTCATCCCTTTGGCGGGGTTTGGTGCAGAATATGCACTCGTCTTTGCTGACATGAAGCACAAACTTTGCCCTCCAAGGCGCCCAGAGCTTTCGCATAGGCTCGTATTCTAAGCCTTGAATCCGCCCCAGAATTCCGTCAAGAGCCTCGCAGTGGCCCTCGGATTCTCCAGGGGAAACATGTGGGACGAGGCGAGAAAGGACACCTTCGCATCCCGAAAGAGTGATAGGCTTTCCCTCACAAACTCCGGGTTGAGCAAACCGTCCATACTCCCGTACGCCAGCAGAACGGGAACCCCCACTTTCCGGACTACATCCCTGAAGTCCCATATGGCCAAATCCGCCTGTAGGCGGAAGTCCTCCTCCTTCAGGAGTTTCAAACACCTCTCCGTGTTTCTCCCGCCCACGTATATCCTCCTGCAGAACTCCTCCAGCGTTATCCTCAGACCTTCGGATCTGACGGTGAAGCTCAGGAGGGACATACCCACAAACCTCTGTGGTGAGGTTTTGAACATCTCAAGGGTTATCGCACCCCCAAAGGAGAAACCCACGAAGTGCGCCCTTTCAACCCCACTTATGGCCTGAAGGACGGCACGCGCCGAGGATTCCAAATCGCTGGGACAGGGTAAGTCCAAAAGTACGAACTCAAACCCCTCCGGCAGGAACCTCAAAAGGGGCAACCACATCCCACTACCACCACACATGCCGTGTAGGAAAACCACCGGAAAGCCCTTCCCCAACCTCCTCAGGGAAGCCCTTACCTTTCCGTCCACTTGGAGTACCTGTTCCGCAGGTATATTGCTATGAGGTTCAGGGAGAAGGTCACGCTCAGAAGGACTACGATGGCGGCCGCGGCGTTGACGGCGAACTCCTTTTGGGGGCGGGATACCCAGTTGAATATCTGTATGGGTAGGACGGTAAAGGGATCGAAGACGCTCTCGGGAAGAAAGGCCACAAACGTAAGGGCGCCGACGACTATGAGGGGGGCGGTTTCACCGAGCGCCCTGGACATGGCGAGGATGGTACCCGTCAGTATTCCCGGCATGGCGGCCGGGACGACCTGATAGAGGACGGTTTGGTATTTGCCCGCACCCAAGGCGTAGGCGGCCTCCCTTATGGAGTAGGGGACGTTCCTTATCGCCTCCCTTGATGCGATGATTATTATGGGTAGGACGAGGAGGGAGAGGGTTAAGGCTCCGGAGAGCAGGCTTTTGCCGAAACCGAGGGTCCGCACGAATATTTCAAGTCCGAGGACGCCGTAGATAACGGATGGAACACCGGCGAGGTTGTATATGTTTATCTCAAGCAGCTCCGTGAAGATGTTCCTTGGGGCGTATTCCTCCAGGTATACGGCCGTGGCCACACCCAAGGGGAAGGAGAAGAGGGCGGTAAGGAGACCTATCCAGAGCGACCCCACTACGGCCGGGAGTATTCCGGCGTGTTCCGGATGCCTTGAGGGATAGGAGGTCAGGAACCTGATCCCCAACCTGTGTATGCCGTCCGCCAAAACGTCTGCTATGAGGGTAAAGAGTACGGCGAGGGCGAAAAACGTCAGAAAGAAACCCAAAAAGAACACCAACCTGTCCTGCCAGCTGTACACGAGGAGGGAATTATAAGCAGGGGTTTCAACCCTGCTGGTTTTGGTACTCCGCTATCACCCTCTGCTGGACGTCCTTAGGCGCCTCCTCGTAGTGGGAAAACCTGTAAACCATTTCCCCTCTACCCTTCGTGATTGAACGTATGGGGACTATCAGATCGTACACGTTCTCAAGTGGTAGGAGGGCCTTGATCCTCTGGTAGCCCTTTCTTTCGGCCGGCTCAAACCCCATGACCCTACCCCTGCGGGAGTTGATCTCGCCCATCACGCTTCCGAGGTAGTCCTCGGGTATGAGTATCTCAACCTCGTAAAAAGGCTCAAGTATGTAGGGATCCGCCTTGGAGGCGGCGTTTTTGAAGGCGAGCTTGCCCGCCATTTCAAAGGCGAAGTTGGAGGAGTCCACGGGGTGGTGTTTCCCATCGTACAGCTCCACCTTGACGTCTACGACGGGATATCCGGCTATAACGCCTTCGGCCATGGCCTTCTTTATACCCGTTTCAACCGAGGGTATGTACTCCCTCGGAATCGCCCCACCGAAGATGGAGTTTATGAACTCGTACTCCTGGCCCCTTGGGAGGGGTTCTATGCGTATGTTCGCTATGGCGTACTGCCCACGCCCTCCGGTCTGCTTCTTTATCTTACCCTCCGCCTCGGATTTCCTCCTGATCGTCTCCCTGTAAGGGATCCTGGGTTTGGTCAGCTCCACCTCAACCCCAAACTTCCCTTTTAGCCGTGAGATTATGGAGTTGACGTGGGTCGCCCCTTGGGCCTTCAGCAGGTGCTGGTGCAGCTCTGGGTTGTACTCATAGGAGAAGGACCTGTCCTCCCTACCCAGGCGGTGCATGGCATCGGAAATCTTCTCCTCGGAGGCCTTGCCCTTTGGACTTATGGCGACCACGTACGGCTTGAAAGGCTCCTCAAGGAATTCAAACCGGAACTCCACCCCTTCGGCCGTCAAAACGTCCCCCACCTCGGCATCCTTTAGCTTGGGCAGGACGACGAAATCGCCCGCGAGGATCTCCTCCACCTCTTCCCTGTTCTTACCGAGGGGAACGTATATATGGGAGAGCTTTTCAACCGTCCCCGTCCTCCTGTTTTTGATCTCCATCCCCTTCACTATCTTACCGAAGACCCTACCGTAGAACTGCTCCCCCATGAGGGGGTCAAAGGAAGCCTTGAATATCACTATGGCCGGCACCTCTTCACCCCTGAACGGAGGCACGTAGTGTTTTATGTACTCGTAGAGGTTGTGGATGTCCTCTTGGGACTCCACGAACAGGACGGGGTGTATATCGGGGGAGGCGAGGGCCTTGTCCAGTACCCTCCTTATCTCCTCATCGGAAACCTCACCCTCCTCAAGGAACTTCTCAAGGAGTTCGTCGTCAACCGATATGATGTCCTCCTTGAGTTCGTCACCCATGTTCTCCAGCGTAAAGGGGTTGCCCGGATCGGTGAAGGGGCGCGCCTTTCCACCCGTGAACTCCCTTATGGAATCCAGTGTCCTCTGCCAATCACCGGAGGAGTACTGGGTTATGACGAAGGAGGATGGGATACCGAACTTCTGCGCTGTCAGATATGCCCTTTCAACGCTCGCGTCCACCTCACTTCCCGCCTTTGCGAAGATGAACACGGTGTCGGCCATCCTTATCCCGAGATCGCTCTGATAGAAGAACTCTATAAACCCCGGAGTGTCAAGGAAATGCACGTGTACGTCCTTCTCCACGATGGAGAACACCTTCAAGGTGGTGGTGGAACCCCTCTCCTGTTCATCCGGTTCGTAGTCCAGATACTTCGTCTCCGCCTTCGGTATCTTCTTCAGTTCGGCAAGAACGTGTGCTATCGTATGGGTTTTGCCGGACAGAGGTTGACCAGCAAAAGCTACGGCTTTGCTCTTCATAGGGGGTATTCTACCCCAGAACGTGAAACGGTTGGAAGGTCCTCCCGGAAACCCCTCAGACCCTTCCCCTTGCAAGTGTTGCCCCAACAACACCACCCGCCCCTGCCCTTAAAAGCTCGGACGCGGCGTAGAAGAACGTGTACCCCGTGGTTATCACGTCGTCCACCAAGAGAACCCTCTCACCCTTTAACCTTTCCATATGGGCGAACGCCCCCTTCACGTTCTCCTTTCTCCTCTCGGCCTTCAGAAGCGCCTGGGGTTTCGTGTACCTCCACCTGAAAAGCACCCTCCTGACGGGGAGTCCCATCTCCTTGGAGAGGAGGCGGGCGATGACCTCCGTCTGGCTGAAGCCCCTCTCCCTCCGACGGGCGGGGTGTAGGGGTAGGGGGACTATCAGGTCTATCCCCTCGGTTTTCAGGTTTTCGGCTAAGGCGGGGACAAAGCTCTCGGCCAGCTGCAGAAAGCCCCTGTACTTAAACCCAGAGATCACGTCCTTCACCCTACCCCCGTAGTGGAAGAGGGAGTACACCCTGAAACCGAAGAACACCTGGTGTTCAAACAGCACTTCCCTGACTATCTCCCTCCAACACCCCTCACACACATCCCCATCAACCACCTCCTCCTCGCAGACCACACACAACGGGGGAAACAAAAAGTCGCGAACCCACGTCAAAACCCTCAAGATCCCTTTTCCCTCTCAACCTTCACTACCGTATGGACGTTGCCCCGCGGGTTCCAGTCGCCTATGACGATGAGCTTCCTCGGCCTGAGCAGCTCCCAAAGGGCGTCAAAGACCTCGTTTGTGGCCGCCTCGTGGGATATGTAGCGGTTTCGGAACTTGTTCAGCCAGAGCTTGAGGGACTTCAGCTCCACGATGTACCGGTCGGGGATGTACTTTATGTGGAACGTGGCGAAGTCGGGATAGCCGGATCTGGGACAGAGGCATGTGAACTCCGGGAAGGTGATCTCCACCCAGTAATCCCTGTCGGGATATGGGTTTTCCCAGGCCTCAAGCTCCGCCTGCTCTATGGCTATCTCTCCGTACTTCTTCTCCACTCCGGCAATTGTAAACCCGACCTCAGACTTCCAAGATGTACTCCCTTATCACAAAACCGAGGGTGTCGTCCAGGACGAGGGGCCTGCTCCTGAGCATGTACGCGAAGGGGTCGGGTGAGAGCTTTCTGGCCTCTATGAACCTTTCATACGCTTTTTTTACCTTCAACCTGACCTCTACGGGTTCACCCTTGCGGTTCACGGTTATGAAGTTGATGCGCCTCTCGTTGGAGTACACGAGAGTCGCCCTGCCCTTTCGGTCAACCCGGACTATCTCAACCGCCCAGTAAACGCACTTCTTCCCTGAATAACGTGCCGTGATGGGCTCCTCCAACGGCACAACCCTGTACCCCCTCCCGATGAGCCTCAGAACACCCAACACCAAACCCATAACCACCTTCAGCACGAGCGTATTTTACCCCCGCAAACCGGTGGCCGTCGGCCACCTTAGAATAAGGAGTTATGAGAAAGGCCGTTTTGACCGTTCTGTTGGGCGCGCTGGTATCCCCTCTCTACGGGGGCTTCCTCCTCTACGAGAACTTTGAAGGGGACTTCCCACCCTCGGGGTGGGACACCACCTACGCCACCTACTACGTGAGGTGGCTTCAGAGGACCTACTCCTTCTCACCGGGTGTCCAGTTCGGTTCACATTACGCGGGTGTCAAAGTCAGCAGCACGTACTCCAGCGATACGGGTAACGCCGTCCTGACCACCCCCTTGATAGACCTCTCGGCGGTGGCAGGCCCGGAAACCCTGAGCTTTTACTACAGGTTCAGCGCCGATACCTCTATGGGACCCAACGATACGATTTACGTTGAGCTGGGACCGGGTGGAAGCTTCACCTCACCCGTCGTCCTCCACACGATAACGGCCAACTACCCCCAACCCACCACCATGACGGAGGTGAAGATCGGTCTGGACGCTTACGATGGGACGAGTGTGGCCATCAGGTTCAGGTACAGGAACAACGATGATGGGGGTGTTCCGGGGTACAACAAGTACTTCTGGCTTGACCGCGTGACCGTTTTCAACCCCTCCACCAACTACCAGCCTGAGGTCTTCTACCTCTGGGTCACACCCACAAATCCGGACAGCAACGAGGCGGCAAACGTGTACTTCCTCGCCCTTGACAGCGACGGGAGCATAAGCACCTTCAAGCTCTTCTACTGGTACAACGGAGGGAGTCCCACGAGCGTAGTGGGCTCACCGGATACGGGAAGCGTTTACACGGCCTCCATACCCGCCCCGAACTTCTACTCCAAGACGAAGTTTTACGCCGTGGCCTACGATGACAGCGGTGATTCGGCCGTTTCACCCGTCGGGTTCGTTGTACAGGGGTTCAAGAGCATAGCGGATGCCAGAGCGCTTTTAGACGGGGATACCGTTCAGGTAAAGGGTGTGCTTACGGCCAACACCTTCAACCGCCCGGACTACATCCAGGACACAACGGCTGGTATAGCCGTCTACGATTACAGATTCCATGACGGGTTTTCCATGCCTTCGGACCTGGGATACGAGGTGGCGGTTTCCGGTCTGCTGCACACCTACAACAACCTCAGGGAGATAGTCGGGGTCAAGGCCTTTGACACGCTGGGCTACGTCGGTGTTCCGACACCGGCCGTCATAACCATACCGGACGTGGGTGAGAGCTATGAGGGTATGCTCGTCCGCATAGACAACGTGCAGTTCACGGATACGACGGGTACGTTCAGCGGCAACGCGAACTACACCATAACCGACGGCTTTAACACGCTGACGGTTAGGATAGACGCCGACACGGACATCCCCGGAATGGAGGTGCCCAACGGTACGATATCCATCGTGGGTATAGTGGGGCAGTACCAAAGCACCTATCAGCTCCTCCCCAGGAGCAGAAGCGATTTCATCACGGTATCCCTTTCCGAAAGGGGCCTTACGGGGGAGGTTCCCGGATTCAGGGTTCTGCGTGGGGCCGTGGACCTGAGCGCGGAAGGGGAGATTTACACCGTGTCCGGCCGTCTCGTCTTCAAGGGTAAGGGAAGGGTGTACCTCCCCACGGGAATATACTTCGTCCACCAAAAGGGTCGCACCCACAGGATAACCGTTAAGAGGTGATGCGAAGGGGGAGGAGACCCCTCCCCCGAAGGTATGCTTGAAAAACTCCTCCTGGCGGCGGTTCAGGGTATAACGGAGTTTCTGCCCGTCTCGTCTTCGG
The DNA here is from genome assembly GCA_027002825.1 of Caldifarciminota bacterium. Taxonomy (GTDB): domain Bacteria; phylum Hydrothermota; class Hydrothermia; order LBFQ01; family LBFQ01; genus JAADCS01. The sequence goes on along the minus strand of JALWZG010000084.1, from coordinate 4,137 downwards.
GGCATCTCGTGTTTCTCAGGCATCTCATGGGGGTGAGGGCCGAAGGGGCGTTTTACGAGGTTTTCCTCCACTCGGCGACGTTCCTTTCGGTCGTCTTCGTCCTGAGGGAGGAGATCTTTGACCGCAGGAAGTTCATCAGATATTTCAAACTCTCGCTCATCGCCTCACTTCCCCTGTTCATCCTCGCACCCTTTAAGGACATCCTTGAATCCACGTTTGAAAACCCATCCCTCCTTCCCCTCACCTTTTTCATAACCTCCCTCTTCCTCCTATCAACCCCCCTTGCCCACCCCAGAAGGGATAGGGCCGGTCCCCTTGAGGCCCTTGTAATGGGTGTGGCCCAAAGTCTCGCCCTTCTGCCCGGTGTATCACGCAGCGGAACAACCATTTCAACGGGACTGCACAGGGGCTTAAAGCCGGAGGAGGCCTTTACACTCTCCTTTTGGATGTTCCTCCCCGCCGCCCTCGGCTCCTTCATCCTTGAGACCCCTGAGGTCAGGGCGTTTGACCTCTCCTACGCGGACGCGCTGGCCTGGTTTGTGGCTTTCTCCGTGGGTGTTCTTAGCCTGAAACTCTTGAAGAGGATACTCCTGGGCAGGTTTTTCTGGATTTTCGGTATATACACCCTCGCCATGGCCCTCACCTCGCTTGTCGTTTTCACGTAAACGCCTTAAAATCTCCACTTGGCCAGACTGAAGCTTTCGGAAATAGCGCGCATAACGGGCGGGGAGCTGATAGGTGAGGACAGGGAGTGCGTAGGACTTGCGACGGACAGCCGAAAGGTGAAGGTGGGGCAGCTCTTCGCCGCCTTGAAGGGGGAGAGGGATGACGGACACAGATACGTGATAGACGCTGTCCAGAGAGGGGCCTCGGGTGTTCTGGTGGAGAGGGTGGTACCCGGGACGGAGTCCGCCGTGGTAGTCGAAAGCGTTCCGAATGCCCTCAGGGAGCTCGTAAAACACGTGAGGAGAAACTTTAGGGGACAGGTGGTGGCCGTTCTCGGCGCCACCGGAAAGACTACGACCAAGGAGATGTTGCTCCACGTTCTCCGGAACTTCTACAACGTGACGGGTCCCCTGAAGAGCTTTAACAACCTGATAGGGATAGCCCTGACCGTTTTGAACGCCTCCGGAGAGGAAGACGTCTGGGTTCTGGAGATAGGGGCAAACCGTCCGGGGGAGATAAGGGAACTCTCCTCAATAACTTCACCGGATCACGTCGTGTACACGAAGTTGGGTCCGGAACACCTTGAAGGTTTTGGAAACACCTACAACGCCGTCATGGAGGAGTATTCCGCCCTGAACTACGTTTCCGGATACGTGTTTGTTCCAGACGATGCCCCGCACTTCCCGGAAAAACCCCATTACAGATACGGATTTTCGGAGGGAGCGGATTACAGAGGGGAAAATCTGAAAATATCCGAGGAGGGTGTTGAATTCCTTTTCAAAAACCATGCGTTTTTTGTGCCTTATCCCCACTTCGGATTTGCGGAAAACGCCTTGGCCGTGGTTGCGTTTTGCGATGTGTTCGGCATACCCCTTGAAAACGTTTCGGAAATCCTCAGGTATTTCAAAGGGCAACCCATGAGGATGGAGATCATCAGGTTGGGAAACAAAACCGTGATCAACGACGCCTACAACTCAAATCCGATTTCCGTTCTCGGCATTTTGAAATCCGTAAACTCGATCTATCCCAACACGCCTGTACTCTTTGTGTTTGGGGACATGTTGGAGTTGGGGGAGGAATCCGAGTACTGGCACAGGTGGGCAGGGGGAAAGATGTGCAGGTACGGTGTCGGTGAGGTGGTGGGGTACGGGAAGTACAGCAGGTTCACGGTTGAGGAGGCTCAGAGGTGCGGTGTTAAGGGGAAGGTCATGGAGAGTCATGGGGAAATCGCCCGCTACGTCAGGGAGTCCGCGTACGAAATCGTAGTGGTGAAGGGATCACGGGGAATGGAGATGGAAAGGGTGGTGGAGGCGCTGAAGGGGAAATGACCCACACGCACATGTTGTTCCCCTATATAATATACACCTCAAGGGGCCGTAGCTCAATAGGCAGAGCAGCGGACTCATAATCCGTGGGTTGCAGGTTCGAGTCCTGCCGGCCCCACTTTTCCTTAGTTGATATGATGGGGCGGTAGCTCAGGTGGGAGAGCGCCTGAATGGCATTCAGGAGGTCGGGGGTTCGAGTCCCCTCCGCTCCACTTAGTCGTAAAATCGTTCAGAAGAAATGGTTGTCTGCTATAGGTTCGTTTGAGACTCCACTCCTCCACCTCCGGTTTGGCCTTCAGGGGTGTACTTCTATGTTCCTGTATTTCAACTCTCCTATCCTCACCTCGCTCCCAAAGGGATAATCAAACGAAATCAAACACATCAGCATCCTTTCACCCCCTCATTTCAGATATATCGGCCCCACTTCAAACGTGGCGCACGAGTCCGTTGAGCCTCTGTTGGGACCGATGGAGAACCTTAGCCCATAAACCTTTTCGTGGAAATATACTTCATCGGCAGGCACGAGTACGTCGGGAAGGTATACGATTCCTCTTGTCCAAGTGTTGGGCTGCCTTATAGTCACCTTTACAACCTTCCACCCTGCGCCTTCTATCACTCCTCCTGTATCATCAACCATACGTATATCCATCCCCATCACAAGGCTACAATACCTCTCCTTGCTCCTGACATAGACTATGAGACTGTCAACCTTGGGTATCGGATAGTAGTAGACCTCATAGTAAATCGTATCCATCTTCCCCTTTTCTATGAGTCTGTACCCTTTCGCTCTGTACATCTCTATCCTCTCCTTTTCACTTGATTTAACGGCTATATATCCAGCACTCAGCGTAGCACCCGCTATGGATCTATGCTTAGGACGGGCAAAATAGAACCTCTGATAGGCCTTTATGACCACTTTTGCGTCCTTCTCCTGAGGTACACTGTCGTCCGGTAGTATCAGGGTGTCTCTCTTTAGGGGACTCTGCGCCCACCAGCCACCCTCCAGCTCAACCGGTTGAGATAGGAGGTATAGGAACATACACCGTGATTATAAGGGCGAGGTCTCCTTCAAGGTAGCTCTGGGAGCAGTAGTCGGGTATGTCTTTGTTTATGCGTGTTGCGAAGAAAAAGGCCGTTAACAGGAACATGTTTCACCTCCTACCTCACGAGATATATCGGGCTTAGTTCTATCTCGTATTCGTAGGTGCCAAAGGTGTCGGCGAGGGGGGAAATATAAATCATAAAAGGTTTAGGCTTCCCATTTCCATAAGAGCAAGGAAGAGATCCATGCCATCCAACGTCTGGCGGATTATAGACGTCGTATTTAGCCTCTACACTATCAAGGTTAATTATCAGATTTTTCCACGTCGTATCAAGGGAGAAGACACCTATTCGTGTGCCTTTACACATACCTTTATATATGAAGGTTGCTCCGGATTTATATCTCCCCTTCCCCCTGATATAGAAAACGAGATACCTCCCCCAGTCAAGGAGGTCAAGGGGGTAGCCCCTGAGGATAGAGCCAAGGGCAGGTTTGAACTCTCTCGTCTTCCAGTCCCTTTTGTAATACTCCCACTTACCTCTGACGTGCAGTGGTCCGTAGTTGTCTATCACCCTGTACTCGCCATCAGGTACGGGAATGCTATCACTAACGGACAGGGTATCAAAGTTCTTGACGTCCCAGCCGTTGTAGTGGAACTCAACCACTCCCCAGGATTTCACTATGCTGTCCGCCTGTCTGCTCTCGTCAAACCGTGAAAGGAGACAAACCAAAACGCTGATCACTTCCCCAATCTCGTTTTAACCCTTCTAACCGCCTCTCTGGCCTTTTCAAATGTGGGATCGTATTCCAGAGCCTTTTGGAAATGGAGAAGGGCCTTTTTCAAATCGTCTCGGGCGAACGCTTCAAGCCCGGCGTTGTACTCCTTGAGGGCTTTTTTTCTGTCCCCCGGTGTGATCTTCCTTTTGTATTTACGCACTTTGATCCTCTTCACAACTCTGCTGACGTAAACGGTATCCGGTATTACGTTGATAGGGTGATTGGCTCATGAGTATTTGTATTATAAGTGAACATCCAACCTTTTCTCCACATAAGAGCGAGAATTTCAACGGTATGCCAAAAAAGACTCTTGCTGTAAGCGTGTCC
>JALWZG010000083.1 GCA_027002825.1 Caldifarciminota bacterium | reverse complement strand
TGTCGGCGTAAAACTCCCCCCTCCTCTTCGCAAGCTCCCGTGCCTTCTTCAGGTAGTTTTCCAAGCCTTTGCTAACGGGCTTCCCTTTCCAATCCATAATCTTACAATTTTACGGGTGAAAACGGATATTTTAACCGAAGATTCGTCCCATCATTCAAGTCTCCACCTGTGGGCGCTGTAGGCGAGGGCGAGCCACAGCCATTCCGTCAGCAGATGGCTTCCACCGTAGGATACAAAGGGCAGGGGTATACCCGCTATGGGGAGCAAACCCATAACCGAAAACAGGTTGACCGAGGTCTGATATGCGAAAAAGACGGCCGCGGTTGAGAGGACGTTCCTCGCGTACACATCTCCGCTAAAGGAGAGCTTCAAAAGGAGCAACGGCAGGGCGTACAACAGAACTATGAGGAGAAACCCGGCGATATAACCGTAAACCTCAACGAACGCGGCGAAGACGAAATCCGTGTGGGATGCCGGAAGGAAACCGTAATTCTTCTGTGTGGAACCGCTTATACCCTTCCCGAAAGGTCTGGCGTTCGCGAGGGTTACCTTTGACTGATAGGATTGCCACAAAACCTCCCGGCTTTCCGTGGGGTTTAGGAGGGCCAGGATCCTTTTCCTCTGGTACTCCTTAAGTCCTTTCTCCCAAAGCACAGGTGTTGACAGACCTATGAGCATAACCGTCCCCAAAACCGCCATCATCCACCCCATAGAGGCCCGCAGAAGGAGGAGGGAAACCGAGACGGCCGCCAGAAAGGCGGCGTACGTCCATTTCCAGAAGGAAACAACGGGTGTAATGATAACGGAGAAAAGGAAGAGGACGATCTTGAGGTCGCGGGCGGTTATGAAGATCACATAAAGGGTCAGGAGGAGGACAACGCTGCTCGTCGCCAGGTCCGGTTCGACGAGGATCAAAAACCACGGTAGCATCCCCGCCATGAGCTTCTTCAAGTTTCCCCTCACACCCATCAGGTATAGGGGAACGGAAACCTTTGCGATCTCGGAGGGCTGGAGGTTGACCGGTCCCAGGTCAATCCACCTCCTGACACCTTCACCCTCGCCTATCAGGAGGACAAGGACGAGAAGCAGTACTGTTATCCAGTAAAAGGGTTTTGAGAGGTTGGCAATAGCCCTTATGTTGAAACGGGAGATGTAAAAGAAAAGGGAAACACCCGTGAACCCGAAGAAAAGCTGTTTCAGGGAAAGGGATATGTCCGGCAAGAGGCTCAAAACCCCCACCAGCGACAGCGTGAGGGCCAGGAAAAAAGGAAGTTTAAACCCCCTCAATTACCCTGGAAGAACCTCAAAGACTCCCCCACCACGTCAATATCATGACCGGCCTTTCTGGCCTGTGATAGTCTGAACTTCACCAGGAGGGGGACCTTTACAAATGGGCCTATGAGAATCGCCTCTCCGGGGTTCAAGGAGGGTAAGTACTGCAGGAGATCGGCGCTGAGGGTCTCGGATGCCCTCTGAACGTGTCTCTGATCCTCAGGTTCAACTATACGCAGTATTATCCAGTTGTTCATCTGTGAGAGGACGTTCTCATCCAAACCTTTGGGTCTCTGACTGACCAGGGCCAAACCCACGCCGAACTTCCTCGCCTCCCTGGCGACCTTTGAGAGGGCGTATTTGGTCTTCGTGGAAACACCCTTTGGAGCGAAGATGTGGGCCTCCTCTATGACCACCAAAACGGGCAAGGGCAGCTTTCCCTGACGTGTCTGGACGTACCTCTTCCTCTCCTTGAGGATTGAGAGCAGGGTGTGGGATACGACTACGTCCATAGCCTCATAGTCAAACCCCCTGAGATCGAGGACGTTGATCTTCCCCAGACCCACACCGCCTATTATATCCACTATCGGCGTGGCGTTGTCCTTGAGCCTTTCTCCGAGCTTACCCTTTAGGTTGACGAGACGGATGTACGTTCCTATGAGCTCCTGTTTCTCAACCACATCAACGAAATCCCCGAAGTGTCTCTCAAGATCCTCTACGCTCAGAGAACCACACCTGATCCCCTCGTCCCAAGCTTTACTGCTCTTACGCCTTATGAGGGCGCGCAGGACACATATGATATGCTCTATAAAAGGTGGACCTGAGGGAAGTCCCTCTTCAAAGGGGTTTATATCCATCACATCGCTTATCACCACGCCTTTTCGGGCCTCTTTCAGCCTATCCACCACCTCCATCAGGACGTAGTACTGCCGGTTGCTCCTCTCAAAGTCAATACCGGAAATGGTGGCTATGTCGCTCGCAGAGAGCTGTGTCAGGTCTATTCTGACGTCTATGGGATTTGTGATCCTCTCACCGTTCGGACCATAAAAGTCCGCGTCAACGTACTCACCGTGGACGTCCACTATCAGGGCCGTTATCCTCTTCTTCGCCATTTCCTCCAAGAGGACTGAGACGGCGTTGGACTTCCCCCCTCCAGTAACGGCCAGAACGGCGAGATGACGGGAGACTATCTGGTTTATGTCCACGCCCACCTCAACGCTCTCGGACGTCAGAAGCGTGCCTATCTTGGCCGTTCTGATATCATCCGGATTTCCGAAAACCCTCTTCAGGACGCTCGCAGGGGCGGAGAAAACGGGGGCGCCCGGCATGGGTGGGTACTTCAACCTCTTCAGGCTACCGTCATGCCCAAGTTCCCCGAGGACGGTCACCCTCGTTTTGAAAACCCCCTTTACGGGTGAGATCTTGCGTATGGTTTCAACGTGTTCCGGGTAGTTGTCCGCGTGCAAGAACCTGTCAAACCTCTCTATTCTGCTGACGATTCCCAAAACCTCAAAGTCCTTTTCCCCATCCCTGTAAGATGCTATGACAAACTCGCCCAGCCTTGGCGGCGCCGTACTCGTAAAGGTAAACTCATCGGGCCTCAAAACCCCGACGCAGTACCCCAAAAACCTCCTCATGCTTCATTTTTTCATCATGTAAAACGTCCCCTCCCAGACCTTTGTCCCTTTTGGTCTGTACTTCCCCTTCATCGTCTTTTCGCTTCTGATCTCAAGGTAGCCCTCCAGCTCCTCGGATGTGAAAGAGGCGTCCCTTATGACGAAGCGGACGGTGTCGTTCTTTATAACGCCGAGGAACTTCCCCGAGTTCGCGCCCACAAACTCACCCTTCAGGGTGTCCCCGACCTGCGTTATCCTCAGGTTGCCGAAACCCGTCTTCCACTCCCCGGAGTAATCGGCCTTCTTCGTCCCACCGCATGCAGCCAGCACAAGGGAAAGGGCAAAAACCGTCAGGTATCGCATAGCCATGTATTATAGACGCGAAAGGGTAGGGGCGGGTTTCCGTTCGCTTTTAAAATTCCGGAATGACGCCTCTGGATTGGACGGTGGTGATAGCCTACATAGGGGCGGTACTGCTCATGGGTTTTTACCTCGCGAGGAGACAGCAGACGCGAAAGGATTATTACCTCGCCGGTAGGAGGATGGGATCGCTTCAGGTCGCCCTCTCCCTCGTCGCCACTCAGGTCAGCGCCATAAGCATAATAGGAGCTCCGGCCTTTATAGCCCTGAAAGAGGGTGGGGGGCTGAAGTGGTGGCAGTACGAGTTCGCCGTCCCGCTCGCCATGATCGTCCTCATGTTGACCCTCGTCCCCCTCTATCACAAGGTGAAAAGCATAACGATTTACGGCTATCTTGAGGGTAGGTACGGCAGGTCCATGAGGATGTTGATAAGCGCCGTTTTCCTCATCAGCAGGGGGTTGGGCGCGGGTGTTGTGCTGTTCGCCACGGGTATAGTGCTTTCCTCGTTGCTCAAATGGCCGCTTTTTGAGACCCTTATCCTCGTAGCCCTTATAACAGTGGTTTACACCACGTTGGGTGGGATCACGGCCGACATATACTCCGACATTCTGCAGCTCTTCATACTGTGGTTCTCGGCAGCCTTTATGCTCTTTCTCCTGTTCAAGGAGATGGGCCTCTCGTTCTTGGAATACCTACCGGAGCATTCCGAAAGGTTGAGGGTTTTCATAACCGATAAAAGCGGTCTGGGAGACGGTGAGAGCTTCGCCTTGTGGCCCATGCTCCTTGGGGGGTTCTTCCTATACCTCTCATACTACGGAACGGATCAAAGCGAGGCGCAGCGACTTCTGACGACGCCCGACGCGAGGAGCGCCCAAAAGGCACTTTTTATAAACGGTATGTTGAGGTTTCCCCTTGTTCTGACCTACAGCTTTGTGGGTGTACTCCTCCTGGCCTTTCTATCGGCGAACCCGGAATTCCTCGCCAGGCTGGAGGGGAAGAGGGCGGATATGTTGGTGCCGGAATTCGTCCTACTCTATTTCCCGCCCGGTCTCGTAGGGCTTTTCCTCTCAGGTGTGTTTGCCGCCACCATGTCCTCAATAGACAGCGCCATGAACGCCCTGTCCGCCGCAACTTATGAGGATTTCCTAACGCCTCTGTTCCCCAGACTGTCCAACCTGTCGCGTAGGTGGCAGATGTTCCTCTCAAAGCTCCTAACCGTTCTGTGGGGTGTCTTCTCCACGGCCTTTGCCCTGACCCTTATAAGGTCGCCCGAAACGGTGATAGAAATCGTCAACAGGATAGGTTCGGCCTTTTACGGACCAATACTGGCGGTTTTCGTAATGGGGATGTTCGTGAGAAGGGTGGGGGCTTTGCCCGCAGCCGTAGGCCTTGCGGTCGGTGTGCTTTTCAACTTATACCTCTGGAAGTTCCAACCGGGGGTTTCTTGGATGTGGTGGAACGCCTTCGGATTCCTGCTCTCTTCAACCGTTTCCTTAGTCCTATCATATGTGTTCCCTTTAAAGGGGGACGTGTCCGCCTACACCCTCTCCCCAGACGATATACTCAGGGCTTTGAGGGAGCTGAGATTTTACGTGTTGGGGTTGCTCGGCATGTTCCTGTTCATAGCCCTGGTCAGCCTGTTGGTGGTGAAGCTGCTGACATGAGAGGTATGGGCGGCCTTAAAATGTTTGTCTATGAGGAAGTTGTTTGTCGTTCTGTTGTTCATGTTTCCACTCCTTTGGGGATGCCAGGTTGAGGAGGATGAAGGAGTGGAGGGGAGTAAGACCTCCGTGAGGATAGACCTCTTCCACGGATACTACGATGTTGATGCGGGTTATTACCTCTTCCTCAGGTTCTCGGCAAAGGCCGGGGATACCCTCTACTTTGAGGCCAGGACGAAGGACGGAGACGGAAACATAGATTACGCCTTTTGGGCGGACGAGGAGAACTTCAACAGCTGGAAAGGCGGGAGCTCATCCGCCCAGCTGAGGGATTACACGGAGGATGTCCCTTACGTCTCCTTCTATCCCGGGATACCAGACTCCGGAGAGTACTACGTGGTTCTCGGAAACGACGCCGTGTTGGGCAGCAAGAGGTTTTGGGTGAGGGCATACCTAAAGGGGGTTAGGTGATGTTTCTGCTCACCTTCTTCCGTCCGAACCTTCCCCTGCAGCCTGAAATGGATCTGGACGCCGTCCTCTACGAGATGAGGATGGAGGAAAGGAGGGATGTTCCGGGGTATTCAACCCTCAAAGGTTCTCCGGATTACTGGGAGAACTGGAACGGTAAAGAGGTCATAGTGAAGCTCAGAAACGGCACCGCACCCCACTTCTCCCTACCCTTCAGGAGGGGAAAGTACCCCGACACCTACGTCCTGGACGTCTCGTCCTTCAAAGGTGATGTGGAAAGGGTTAAAACCCTCCTTGACGCCCTGAACACAAGGGAGGACGTCCTCTTCGCAGAACCCGTAATGCTCTACAGAACCCTCTACTGGCCCAACGATCCCCATATGGGGAGCGACCTCTGGGGCCTGTGGGCCATTTACGCCGACAAGGCTTGGGACATAGAGAGGGGAAACTCCGCCGTGAAGGTGTGCGTTGTGGACGAAGGGGTGGATTACAACCACGAGGACCTATCCGGAAATTACGCCGGCGGCTATGACTTCGTTGACCTGGACTCCGATCCCTATCCGGCCGATATAAACGAGATGCACGGGACCCACGTGGCAGGCACAATTGCGGCCGTTATGAACAACTCAAAGGGGATATCCGGTGTGGCCCAGGTCTCCGTACTCTCCTGCAGGGCCATGTCGGGGGGGAGCGGTACGAGCGAGGACATAGCCTCGTGTGTGAGGTGGTGTGCCGATCAGGGGGCGAGGGTGATAAACCTGAGCCTTGGGGCGTCTTCACCCGCTGACATCATCAGAGACGCCATAATCTATGCGAGGGACAGCGTGGATAAGGGGGCGCTGGCGGTCGCCGCTTCCGGGAACGATGGTATGAGCGGTGTGTACTACCCCGCCGCCTATCCGGAGGCTCTGGCCGTCGGTGCAATAGATACATCGGGGAAAAGGGCTGATTTCAGCAACTACGGTTCGGCTCTGGACGTGGTCGCACCGGGGAGTAAGATCCTTTCAACCGTCCCATATAACGACCTCTACATGTTCGCCGACGGGACTTCCATGGCGACTCCCCACGTATCGGGTGTGGCGGCCCTCATCCTCTCCGTAAACCCAAACCTGAGTCCGGATACCGTCAAAGCCGTTATACTTTCAACGACTGTGGATATGGGGGAGTTGGGTAAGGATTACTTTTACGGATACGGTCTCGTAAACGCCTATCTCGCGCTCCGGGCAACCCCAAGGCCCACGAGCGTTTCCTCCGAAAGGACAGGTCTGAGGGTTGACGTGTTCGGGAGAACCGTAAAGGTGAACTCCAGGCGGGAGTCCCTGATCATATCACCCGACGGGAGCGTTCTCGCCAGGGGTAAGGAGATAACCGTAAAACTGCCCGCAGGTGTATACCTCATAACATCGGGGACGGAGAGGGTGAAGGTTCTGCTGAGATAGGTTCCGAACCGTGGCCGGTTTGGGTGGAACAACATACCAAGGGGTGGCGTTTGTGTTCGCCCTTTCCCCAGTATAATAACCGCCCTATGGAGATCCTGAAGGATACCTTTTTAATCCTACCGGAAATCACAACGGCCCTTGCCGTTCTGGTAGCCCTGCTCCTGGACGTCGTGGTGGAGAGGGAGAAATGGATAATAGCCGCATTTGCCCTTTTCTCAACGATTGTGGTGGGGCTGATGGTGTACTTCAACCTTTTCAACTCGGGGGAAGCTTTCAAAATGCTGGCCATAACCCCCTTGGCGAGGGCCTTTGACCTCGTTATAATTCTGGGGGCGTTCATAACCCTCCTCATAGGATGGGAGAGGAGAAGCGAGTTTCACATCCTACTCCTTTCGGCCGTCCTCGGAGCTATGGTGCTGGTGAAATCCGTCCATTTCATATCCTTCATTTTGGCCCTTGAGATATTCTCCTTCGCCCTGATCGGGCAGATGGCCATAACATGGGATAAGAGGGGTGTTGAGGCGGCGATGAAGTTTTTCCTCCTCTCCGTGTTGGCCTCCACGCTGATCGTCATGGGCATGACCCTTGTTTACGGGGTTTACGGCACCATGCACTTTCCCACAATCTACAGGAGTGACGTTTATGAGATAAAATCCCTGAGCGACTCCCTTCTGTTTTTGACGGCTTTTGCCATGATCATAGCGGGTATGGGGTTCAAGCTCTCCGCGGTTCCGTTCCACTTCTGGACCCCTGAGGTTTTTAGAGGTACCCACTCCGCCCTCGGTGGGTTCATCGCCACGGTCTCAAAGGCCGCGGCGTTTGGGTTTCTCGTGAACCTCCTTCTTGAGGCCTTTGCAAGGCAATACGCCGTATGGGGGGATCTGATGATATGGCTCGCGGTCATAACCATGACGGTCGGAAACCTTGCAGCCCTTGCCGAGAAGAACATAAAGAGAATGCTCGGTTTCTCAACCATATCCCACGCGGGTTATGTGCTGCTCGCCTTCGGCGTCGGAACGGAGGAGAGTATAGGGGCGGCCGTATTTTACCTGGTGGTCTACACCCTGATGACGTTGGGTGCGTTCGCGGTGGTGCATTCCGTCGGGGAGGAGGGCAGTGACCTCGCACATTACAAGGGACTTTTAAAGAGGGCGCCCTTTCAGACCGCCTTCCTGGCCGTTTTCATGCTTTCCCTGGCCGGATTGCCCCCCACGGCCGGTTTCGTGGGTAAGTTCTACCTCTTCTCCTCCGTGCTGAAAGAGGGATATATGGGCTTCGTCCTGTGGGCATTGCTGAACGGTGTCATCTCGCTGTTCTACTACGTAAGGCCAGTGTTCTACGCCTTGGGATTTGCACCTCAGGTCTCCGTCGTGCCGAGGCTGAAGCCCTCCGTCTTCTTTGCCATGGTCATAGCCTTTGCGGGGGTGGTCTATTTCGGTCTGGCCCCCAGCGGTCTTTTGGAGTTTATGAGAACGCTCCTCGGACTCTGAAATGGACGTACTCAAGGGGAAGAGTGTTTGGCTGCTCTACGATCCCGACAGGTTGGGGGTTGAGGACTTCCTTGAGAGGTTGGAGAGGCTGAAAGGGGAGCTGCCCTTGGGGGCCGTCCTCGTGGGAAGCAGCTTCGTGGAGGGGGATGTATGCGATAAGGTTAAATCCCTCAAGGAAAGGGTTTCCCTCCCCCTGATACTCTTTCCCGGCTCCTGTTATCAGCTTTGCCCGCATTACGATTGGGTTCTCTTCCTCTCTCTTATCTCCGGCAGGAACCCGGAGTACCTGATAGGGGAACACGTTAAGGCCGCTCCGATTGTGAAGCGGTACAACCTGAAGGTGATCCCAACCGCGTACATCCTCGTGGAGGGTGGGGCTTACACAGCTGTGGAGTTCGTAAGCGGCACAAAACCGATTCCGAGGGAAAAAACGGAGCTGATACTGGCCCACGCCCTCGCGGCCCTTTACCTCGGATTTAGGGCCGTATACCTTGAGGCCGGCTCCGGGGCTATACTCAGCGTTCCCCTCAAGGCGGTCAAAACCGTAAAGGGGGAGGTGGGTTTGCCCCTTATCGTGGGTGGAGGCATAAGGTGGAAGGGGGAGGTGGAGGATTACTTCGCCGCCGGTGCCGATGTGGTCGTGATAGGCACAGCGGTTGAAGACGGGGATCTGGGGGTTTAAGCGGTAAAAAAGGGGGGCTTGCGCCCCCCATCTTCAGGCCTCTTCCACCTTCCTCTCCTCCAGCTCCTCTATCTCCAGGGTTATCCTGTCCATCCTCCAGTCGGGGAACCCCGTCCCCGCGGGGATTATGTCTCCGATGATCACCCTCTCCTTCAGACCTTTGAGCTCGTCCCTCTGCTTCCTTATGGCGGCTTCGGCGAGTATCCTCGGCGCCTCCTCAAAGGATGCGGCCGCCAGGAAGCTGTCCGTGGTGGAGGCCACCTTGCTTATGCCGAGGAGTATAGGCTCGTATTTGGCCGGTTCTCCGCCTTTTTCAACGACCTTTCTGTTCTCCTCAAGCACCCTGCTGAGATCCACTATCTGTTCCGGCAGGAACCTCGTACTTCCACCGTCAACTATGCGGACGCGCCGGAGCATCTGCCTGATTATGATCTCTATGTGCTTGTCGTTTATCTTCACTCCGGAGACGCGGTAGACCTTCTGTATCTCCTCAAGGAGGTACTCGGCGGCGGCCTCCTTACCCTTGATCCGCAGGATGTCCTTGGGGGAGATGTCTCCCTCTATGAGTTTGTCCATGGCCTGTACGCGGTCCCCTTTGGAGACGAGTAGGTACTCACCGTATTTCACCTGGTACACCTGCTCGGTTTTGTCATCGTGGGCGATAACTATTCGTATCATCCCCTTCCGGTCGTCTATGATTATGTCCTTCACCACACCGTCTTTGCTGACTATGACGGCGCTGTTCTTGGGAACACGGGCCTCAAAGAGCTCCTCAACTTTGGGTAGCCCACCGGTGATGTCCCTCGTCTTGTATATGAGCCTCGGCACCCTCGCTATGACCTCACCGGGGTTGACGTAGGGGTTTCCGGTACCTTTGAAGATCTCGTAGGCCTTTTTCGTGAGACGGGCGTCGTTCGCGAGGGGGATCACCTCCAAAACCTCATCCGTGTTGGGGTCAAGGATCTTCGCCTTCGGGTAAAGCCTTCTGTGCCTGACCACCTCAACGACGTACTCAAGGGTGGCGCCTTGTAGGTCCTCTTTGAGCGATACACCCTCCACAAGGCCCTCAAACACGAGTTTACCCGCTTTCGTCACGAGTATGGGCATGGCGTAGAAATCCCACTCGGCCAGCACATCCCCCCTCTCAACCCGTTCGCCGTCTCCTACGTACACCTTGTATCCGTACTCAAGCCCGTACTCCTTAACCCTTCCGTCCTTACCCACGAGCAACAGCCTACCCTTGCGTGATATGACCACCCATCCGCCGTCGGGTTGCTCTATGGCCTTCACATCCTCCCAACGCACAACACCGGGGAACATGGCCACGTGTTTGGACTCACCGACTATACGTTCGGCCGCCCCACCCGTGTGTTTGGTCCTGAGGGTCAGCTGGGTACCCGGCTCTCCTATGGACTGGGCTGCCACTATTCCGACGGACTCACCCGTGTCCACGAGTTTTCCTGTGGCGAGGTTTCTACCGTAGCACTTGGCACAAACCCCATGGGGTGCCTCGCAGTAAAGCACGGAGCGTATGTAAACGCTTTCTATGCCCGCCTCCTCTATCCTGCGGGCCTTTTCCTCGGTTATCTCCTCTCCGGCGGCGACGATGACCTCGTCCGTGACGGGGTCGTGCACGTCAAAGAGGGCGTACCTTCCGACGATACGGGAATAAAGCGGCTCGATCACGGTTTCACCTTCCTTCAGCGCCCTAACCTCACGTCCCTGTATCGCACCGCAATCCTCCATGGTTATGACGACCTCTTGGGCGGCGTCCACGAGCCTACGGGTCAGATAACCGGCGTCGGCCGTCTTCATGGCCACGTCGGACAGCCCCTTACGGGCGCCGTGGGAGGAGATGAAGAACTCTATGGAGGACAGACCCTCCTTCAGGGAGGAGAGTACGGGGGTGGGTATGAGCTCACCGGCCTGTCCCTTCTTGGCGGGCCTTGTCATCAGTCCCCTCATGGCTCCGAGCTGGCGGGTCTGGTCTATGTTTCCACGGGCGCCGGACATCACCATCATGTACAAGGGGTTGAAGCCGTCCTTGTCCTTGGCGAGGTACTCCATCATCTTCTTCGTAACCTCTTCCGTGACGGCAGTCCAGATGTCAAAGATCCTCTGCTGCTTTTCGGCGTGGGTGATCCTCCCCTGCATGTGCAGTCTTTCTATCTGGTCTATCTCCTTGAAGGCCTTCTTTATTATCTTCTCCTTCTCCGGCGGGATTATCACGTCGTCAACGCCGAAGGTTACCCCGGACTTCGCCGCCCACTTGAAACCGAAATCCTTCATATCGTCAAGGAAGTGGGCGGTTTTCCATGTCCCAAGGCTCTTGTATATACGTCCCACAAGCTCGGCTATGTCCTTCTTGCCGTACTCCTTGTTCAGATCGGAGAACTTCAGGCCACTTTCCCACATCTGTTCGGGGATTATGGATGCGAAGACAACCCTTCCACCCGTCGTCCTCACGAGTCTACCCTTGGTGCCGGCTGCGGGTTTGAAGGGATTACCCCCCTCGGGGATCAAAACGTATACGGGGTCGTTTACGTGGATCACACCGTTTTCAAGGGCTACCATAACCTCGGTGGGACTGGAGAATCTGGGTAGCTCCTCCTCCCTCTTGTCCGTGGGCTTCTCCTTTGTCAGGTAGTTTATACCGATGACCATGTCCTGAGAGGCCGTTGCGAGCGGCCCACCGTGGGCGGGGGAGAGGATGTTGTGGGGGGCCAGGAGAAGGGCGTAGGTCTCGGCAATGGCCTCCGGGTGGATGGGTACGAAGACGGCCATCTGGTCCCCGTCAAAGTCGGCGTTGTAGGCGGCGCACACGAGGGGGTGGAGCTTTATGGCGTAGCCCTCCGTCAGGACCGGCTCAAAGGCCTGTATGGACACCCTGTGGAGGGTGGGGGCGCGGTTGAGCATTACGGGGTAGTGCTTGGTTATGTCCAGGAGGAGCTCTATTGTCTGCTGCTTCTTCTCCTTTATGAACTCGTACTTCTCGGATCTCGTGTAGGCCAAACCGGCCCTCTCCAACTTTTCCTCAAGCCACGGCTTGAAGAGCTCTATGGCCATGTCCTTTGGAAGACCCATCTGGTGGAGTTTGAGATCGGGGCCGACCACTATGACCGCACGACCGGAGTAATCTACACGCTTACCGAGCAGGTTGCGGCGCAGCAGTCCCTTCTTACCGCGGAGGTAGTCGGTGAGGGACTTCCTCCTCTGACCGCTCCTGTTGGTGGAGGGGCGGCGTAGACGGGAGTTGTCTATGAGGGCCTCAACGGCGTGTTTTATCTGCCTCTTCTCGTTTATGATCATGAGCTCAAATCCACCCTTGTCCTCTATGATCTTCAACCTCTTGTTCCGCCTTATGACGTCCCTGTAGAGGTCCGTTAGGTCGGTGTTCGCAAACTTCCCACCCTCAAGGGGGAGAAGCGGCCTCAGGTCGGGTGGAAGGACGGGTATTACCTCAAGCACCATCCATGCGGGGTCCTGCCCTGAGAGTATGAAGGCCTCTATGACCTTGAGGCGGTTTATGAGTTTGGTCCTCTCCGTGGGGTTTGACGTGTTCAGGAATTTCAGCTTGGTCTCCCTGTAAAGCGCTTCAAGCTGGGAGATCCTCTCCTTACTGTCGGGATCCTCAACCATCTCCTTCAGCTCTTCCAGGAGGATCTTTATGGCCTCTGCTCCCCAACCGGCTTTAAAGGAGTCCGGACCGAGTATGCTTATGAGCTTGCGGTACTCGTCAACGGAAAGCACCTGTCCCTTCTTCATGTGGATCACACGGGTGGTCCCGTTGTCCAGTTCTATTTTCACCTGTGATGGGGAGCGCTTGGGATCCAATATCACGTACGCGTCGTAGTTTATGATGAGCTCAAACTTGCTCTTCGGAATACCGAGTAGGGTGGGGATGATGTAGGGGGGCATCTTGTAGAACCACGGGTGAACCACGGGGGTGTTGAGGACTATGTAGCCCATGCGCTCACGGCGGACGTCGGATCTGGTGACCTCAACACCACACCTGTCGCATATGACCCCCTCGTACCTCCGACCCTTGAACTTACCGCAGGCACACTCGTAATCCTTAACGGGGCCGAATATACGCTGGCAGTAAAGACCACCCGGTTCGGGTTTTAGGGTTTTGTAGTTTATGGTCTCGGCACTCTTCACCTCACCGAGACCGTGTTCTCCCCGCTCTTTACCCTTTCTCTCGGCCTCCGACCAGGACTTTATATCATCCGGTGAGGCCAGAGAGGCTATAACGGCCTTTATAGTTCTCCAAGTGTTGGCCATGTCTCCCCCTTTATTTTTCTTCTTTTTCCATCCTCAGATCAACCGCGAGCGCCTTCAGGAACTTTGTGAGGACCTGGAAGGTGGCGGGTGTGGAGGGTAGGGGCGGCTCCGTACCCTCGCGGATGGCCTTGTAGGTCTGCACCCTGCCCTTGATGTCGTCGGACTTGACGGTCAGCATCTCCCACAGGGCGTAGGCCGCACCGTGGGCCTCAAGCGCCCATACCTCCATCTCACCGAACCTCTGCCCTCCCATGTGGGCGCGACCGCCGACGGGCTGCTGCGTGATGAGGGAGTAGGGACCGGTGGATCTGGCGTGGATCTTGTCCTCGGCCATGTGAATGAGCTTCATTATGTACATTGACCCGACGGTGACGGGGTAGTCAAAGTACTCGCCCGTTCGTCCGTCCCTAAGGCGCATCTTCCCGTCCTCCGAAAGGCCGGCCAACTTCAGCTGCTCCTTCACCTCCTCCACCGTTAGGCTCTGGAAGGCGGGAGCGGCGTACTTTATGCCCCTCTCCGCCAGCTGTTGGGCGAAGTGGAGGAGGTCCTCCTTCTCCGCCTCCCTTATCCACCTCTTCAGGTCCTCGTCCTTGTGAGGCTCGTAGAGCTTCAGCAGAAACTCCCTTATCTCCGAGACAGGGGCCTTGCTCTTCAGGAGGTTGCGGAGCTTCTCCGTGTTCTTGACGGCCGCATAACCGAGGATCGTTTCCAAGATCTGCCCGAAGTTCATACGGGAGGGGACACCGAGGGGGTTTAGGACGACGTCAACGGGTGTCCCATCGTCCATAAAGGGCATGTCGGCCTGGGGGGCGATGACGGATATGACACCCTTGTTCCCGTGGCGCCCGGCCAACTTGTCCCCCACCTTTATCTTCCGCTTCTGGGCTATGTAAACCTTTATGACCTGACGCACACCGGCGGGTAGGTCGTCCCCCCTCCTTATGGTCTCCAAACCCTCATCGTACTCTTGCAGGAGGTTGTCATAGGCCTCCCTGCCGTCCTCCACGGTCTTTATAACCTCATCCTCCATAAGGTTATCCTCAAACGTCCCCTTCTCTATAACCAACCTCAGGGGATCCACGCTCTGGAGGAATTCAAGGGTTATCTTCTCACCGCTCTTCAGAACTTCCTTCAGTCCGGAGGAGGTCCTCACCTTTATCGGTTTCTTCACTTCCTGTCCCACCGCTATTACAAGGGATTCCCTTAAGGTTGCCCTGAGGTTGTCTATCTTTATGTTTATCTCGTCAAGGAGCTTTTTCTGACGGGGGCCTATGGGCCTGGAGGGATCTATGGGACTGTCGGGTCTTACGCTGTCATCAACGTAGAGCTCCCCTGGGAGGAATCCACCCTCCTTGCTGTGCATTCCAAAGGCTATGGGGTCGTTCTGAAGCGCACGTGTGAGGATCTCAACACCGATCACCGTCCCGTACACGCTCGGAGGCACACGCAGGGAAGTGTTCTTCCACGGACGGGACTTCTCCCCGAAGATGGACATCAGGAGCTTCTCCTCCGGGGACAGCTCGCTGAACTTCTTCTCCTCCCTCGGCGTGTTCTTACCCACCAAGATGTCCCTCGGCGCCACCTTCGTACCTATACGGGCTATTCCGTACTCGTCCAAGTGCTTCAGGCGGGAGGGGTTCTCCTTGTAAGGCTCCGGTGTTACCACTTCCGGTCCAAGCCGGGTGTCCAGAACGTCGGCGGAGAACTCCAATATGTGTATGGAGGTCAGGAGATCGTCCCTGACGAGTCTGTCGGATATCACTATGGCGTCCTCAAAGTTGTAGCCGTACCAGGGCAGAAAGGCCACGGTCAGGTTCCTCCCGAGGGAGATCTCCCCACCGACCGATGAGAGGTTCTCGGCGATGATCTGACCTTTCTTCACCTTCTGTCCCTTTTTCACCTTGGGGACGTAGTGTATGATGGTGTTCTGCCCGGACCTCTCAAACACCCGGAGGTTGTAGGTCTTCAGGTTGAACCTGACACCCTCCGGACGGATCATTATCTTGCTGTAATCCACGTAGGCGACTTCACCGTCCTCCTCCGCTACGACCACGGCCCCGCTATCCCTGGCTATCTTCTCCTCCATCCCCGTACCCACGTGGGGTGGTTCGGGGTTTATGAGAGGTACGGCCTGGCGCTGCATGTTTGAACCCATCAGGGCGCGGTTGGCGTCATCGTACTCAAGGAAGGGTATGAGGGAGGTGGAGGGGGATATGATCTGCCTTGGTGAGAGGTCTATGTAGTCCACGTGTTCCCTTGGGACGAATATGTAGTTTCGGCGATACCGGACTATTATGTTCTTGGCCTTTTTTATGAGACGGGTTTTGGGGTGGATTTCCAGGTCCGCAGGGGCTATGTGTAGGTCGTAGTCCTCATGGGGTGCGACGTACTTGACCTCCTTGGTGACTTTGCCGTTCTCCACCTTCACTATCGGTGTCTCAAGGAAGCCGAGGTCGTTTATGCGGGCGTACACCGTGGGGGAGAGTATCAGACCGATGTTCTGGCCCTCGGGGGTCTCTATGGGGCAGATGCGGCCGTAATGGGAGGGGTGGACGTCCCTCACCTCAAGTGTGGCCGTCTCGCGGGTAAGCCCTCCCTTACCGAGGGCGGAGATACGCCTCTTGTTGGTAAGCTCGGCGAGGGGGTTGGTCTGGTCCAGCAGCTGTGACAGGCTGTTCTGTGTGAAGAACGCTATGACGGAGCGTGTCACGATTTTGGGATGCACTATCTTACGCAAAGAGCTCTCCTCGTCTATGAGCTTCTCACGGATACCCTTGGACGTCCTTATGAACTCCGTCCTCACGGCCTCGTAGAGCTGCTCTCCCACCCTCTTTATACGCCTGTGGGCGAGGTCGTCTATGTCGTCCTCCTCACCCTCACCCCTGTAGAGGGCTATCAGCTCGCGCAGGGCTACGATGAAGTCCTCCTCCGTAAACCATTCCACATCCTCGCCCGGAACTTTATAACCCTCCAGATCCCTCAGATACCTCTCAAAGTCCAGGCGGGCGTTTATCTTATAGCGACCAACCCTTCCGAGATAGGTTTTGTCGGGGGAGAAGAAGTAGACACGCAGGAACTCCTCAGCCGTCTCAAGCGTTGAGGAGGAGAACCTGATCGTACGGTATATGAACCTTATGGCCTCCTCCTTGGTGCGCATCTTGTCGTCCCGTAGGGCCTTGTATATCAGGGCTACGGCCGGGTCCTTGGGGTCAAAGACCTTAACCTTTGAAATCCTATGCTCCTTTAGGGTTTCCAGAACATCCTCGTCTATGACGGTCGGCTCCACGTTGCGGTCCTTCTTCTGCTCCTTGAACATGGGAACCACTATCTCGCCGTCCTCGGTGATCACGTCCTCGGCCAAGACGTACCCCAGGGATTCGGATATCGGCACCTCCCTCATGAGGTTGCCTATGGCCACCTTCACTATCTGCCTGGGGGTCTCAAGTCCCATGAACCTCAGGAATCTCGTGAGGTAAAACTTCCTCTTGCGCAGGACGAAGTATATCCCCTTCTCACCCTCTATACGCAGCTCCATCCACGGGCCACGGTAGGGTATCAGAAGGGCCTTGAAGATCTTATTCAGACCCTCTTCGTCCGTGACGAAGTATATTCCGGGGGATCTGTGGATCTGGCTTATGACCACCCTCTCAACACCTTGAACTATGAAGGTTCCCCTATCCGTCATATATGGGATGTCCGTGAAATAGACTATGTCCTCCCTCTCCTCCTGCAGGATGCCGTTTTCGTCAAACACCCTCTCCGTCACCCTTATGTGGATGGGAACGGAGTAGGTCAGGTCCTTCTTCTTGGCGTCCTCAGGGGAGCGGGGAGGTGAACCCACCCTGTAGTCGTGATACTCTATTTCAACACGCCCAGACGTGCTTTGTATTGGAAAGATTTCCCTGAAGATCTGGTGCAGGCTCGTGCGCGACCTGGGATCGGAGTGGTCAAAGAAGGACTCCTCCACCTCGTACCTCAGACTGCCTATCCTCTCGGATACGAACTCCTTAAAGGCCTCAAGCGATTCCTTGGACAACCCCACAAAACCTATTTGCGCACCGTTTTCGGCCGCCAGGTTGAAGACCTCGCCTATGTCTTCCCTGCTGTACTTCCCCTTCGGAAGCACGAGGTAGTGGATCTGGGGTTTGGGTATGTCCTCTCGCACCACACCCTCTCCAAACCTTTCCTTCAAGGCGGCCTCAATCCGCTTTGCCGTCTCGTACCTCTCAACCGTCTTTCCCCTGTAGACTTTTATGCTCAGGGCGTACCGCTCGGCCAGATCCTTCAAAAAGAGAGTGGTGTGTTTCCCCCTTATGACAGGACTCCAGAAGACGTTGAACCTCTCGGCCAGAAACTCATCGTACGACTTGAGCTGCAAAGCCAAGAGGTAGGGTATGCCTTTTTCCTCTATTTTACCCACCCTCACAGGCTCTACCATGTCAACCTCCTTTTAAAACCAAGAGGGGGAAGTCCACAGAAGACTTCCCCACCCTCCGAGCGCGTTATCACTTCAGCTCCACCTTTGCCCCGGCCGCCTCAAACTTCTTCTTGATCTCCTCGGCCTCTTCCTTGGAAACGCCCTCCTTTATGACCTTCGGGAGGTTCTCTATCATCTCCTTGGCCTCTTTAAGGCCCACGCCCGTGACCTCACGTATAACTTTTAGGGCCTTTATCTTGTTGTCTATGGCCGTGAGGACCACGTCAAAGGAGGTCTTCTCCTCCTCCTGGGCCTCGGCGGCGGGAGCTGCTCCGGGAACGGCCGCGACGGCCACAGGCGCCGCCGCGCTAACCCCGAACCTGTCCTCAAGGGCCTTCACGAGCTCGGCAAGCTCCAGAACCGTCAGCTGCTCAATCGCAGACACTATCTCTTCAACCGACAGCTTCTTCTCCGTCATCTTTTAACCCTCCTTTTCTTTCTTTTCCCTTATGGCGTTAAGAGCGTAAACCAAACCCCTCATAACACCGCTCAAAGCCCCCACTACGCCGTAGAGGGGACCGGCCACCGCGCCGACGACCTGCGCCCGCAGCTCCTGGGTGGACGGCAGCTTGGAAAGGCGCAGGACCTCGTCCCTGTTCAGGAACTGGCCGTGCATTATGGCGGCCTTGAACTCCCCTTTTTCCACCTCCTTGGAGAAGTCGGCGAATATCTTGACAGGCTCAACCTCATCACCAAAGGATACGATTATGGCTGTAGGGCCCACGAGAACGTCCTTGATCTCCGGAACCTTTTCCTGAAAGGCGAGTTTCATCAGGTTGTTCTTGACGACTTTGACTGTATAACCCTTCTCCTTCAGCTGCTTGCGCAGGTCGTTCATCTCGGCCACTGTCAGACCCTTGAAGTCAAAGAGGGCTATCATGGTGGCCTCCTCACCCCACTGGCGAAGCTGTTCCAGCATTTTCGTCTTCCACTCCCTCGTCTTCATGCCTTAACCCCCCTCTTTCTCAGCAGGTTTATAACGTCGTTCAGATCCACCTTGACGGACGGTCCCATGGTGGTCGTAAGGTAAACGGATTTGAAGATGTTGCCTTTCACACCCTGGGGACGGTTGCGGGCGATCTCCTCAAGGACGGTGAGGGCGTTCTCGTAGAGCTGCTCCGGCGAGAAATCCGTTTTACCTATGATAACGTGGACGTTCCCCGTCTTATCGTTCCTTATCTCAACACGTCCCTTTTTCAACTCCCTGACGACCTCCCCGACGTTCTGCGTAACCGTTCCGGTTTTGGGACTGGGCATCAGCCCTCTGGGACCCAGGATGCGTCCCAGCTTGCCCACCTCCCTCATCGCCTCAGGCGTGGCAACCACGGCGTCAAACTCAAGCCACCCCTGTTTTATCCTGTCCACGTACTCCTTGAAACCCACGTAATCCGCTCCCGCCTCCTTCGCCTCCTTCTCCTTTTCGGGGTCGCCGGTGAGGACCAGGACCCTGACCTTCCTGCCGGTGCCGTGGGGGAGGACGACGGGGAGGCGCACGTTCTGCTCCGGCTTTCGGGGGTCTATGTTTAACTTGGCGTGGAGCTCCACGGACTCGGTGAAGCGGGCGCTCTGGAACTTACGGACTATCTCCACGGCCTCCCTGAGGGGATAGGCCTTCTGGGGATCGTAGATCTCAAGCAGCCTGCGATACCTCTTTCCCACCTTTGCCATTTCACCCCTCCACTATTTTTATTCCCATGCTCCGGGCGGTCCCTTCTATCATCCGCACGGCGGCGTCCAAATCCGTCGTGTTCAGGTCCGGCATCTTCTGCTTGGCTATCTCAACCACCTGAGATCTCTTTACGGTGCCGACCACCTGTTTACCGGGCTCGCTGGCGCCTTTCTCAACGCCCGCGGCCTTCTTCAGAAGTACGGAAGCCGGTGGCGTCTTGAACTCCAGGTCAAACGTCCTGTCCTTGTATATGGTGATCACGACGGGTATTATCAGCCCCATCTTGTCCCTTGTGGCATCGTTGAACTGCTTGACGAACTGCATCAGGTTTATACCGTAGGGGCTTAGGGTCGGGCCTACGGGCGGTGCGGGTGAAGCCTGACCCGCACTGAGCTGGAGCTTAACAACCGCCACTACTTCCTTCTTCCTTTTCTTGGCCATACCTTTAACCTCCTTAGCTTATCCTGTCAACCATGGAAAACCTGAAGGGTATGTTCTGCGGCTTTCCAAACTCAACTATACGCACGGTTACTATGCCCTTTTCGGCGTCAACCGCCATGACCTCTCCTTCCCTCCCCTTGAAAACCCCGTCCACTATACGCACCTTATCCCCCACGGCAAACGGGATCTCCCTCTGACTCTCCTCCTCCTGCTGTTTTATGAGCTCCTCTATCTTGCGTATGTCCTCTTCGGGCATCCTGAGGTAGGCAGGCTCTCCCGTCTCGGGATCCCTCGCCCGTATGGGTCTCGTGCGCGATATGATCTGGGTGATCTTGTCTATCACCCTCTGGTCGTTCTCCATCTTTATGAAGATATAGCCTTTGTATATGGGCTTTTCAACGATCCTCATCTCCTCCACGGTCTCGTACTGTCCCTCTCCGGGCTTTAAGGCGCTTCTGCGGTGGGAAAAACCTATACCCCACTCCCTCAGGTTCCTCTCAAATTCGGGCAGTTTTCTCTCGTTCACCCCTAAGATCACGGGTTTGAAACCGTAAGCCCGCAGCGTCCTGAAGAGGTCCTCCAACCTGTACCTGTCCACCTTCTCAAACCTGTAAAGCCCCCTCTTAAGAGGTGTGTAAGGGAAAGGGAGATCGGGCAACTCCTTGGATTTACCCGTAAACCCTATGGGATATGGGGAGATGAGTTTGAGAAATCCGACCGGCAGGCCGTCTTCCCAAGCCTCTATGACTATGTCTACCAGTCTCGGTCTGCGCTTCTTCTTTATAAACCTGCTGACCCTTATAGTGGGGACAAAGACGCTTTCAACCTTGTCCTCCAAACCCAGGTCCTTAACCAGCTTCTCAATTCTCCGCTTTGTCCTCATCTCTTGGCCGGAAACCGTCCAAAAGACCAACCAGTTCTTTTCTTTCACCTGGGCCATGCCCACCCCCTATCCGCCGAACATGCCTATTATCGCTATGAAGACGCGGGATACGAGCATGTCGGAGACCCATATGAAGAGGGTCGTCGCGGCGGATATGGCCAGGACTCCGGCCGTTCCGACGATCAGATCGTTCCAGCTGGGCCACGTCAGACGTCCCAGCTCCTCCTTCATACCCTCCATGAACTCCGGGAGGTTCACCAGCATCTCCCAGAACTTGTTCAGGGTCTCCTTCAAAGAGGTCAGGATGTTCATAGCTTGGCCTCCTTGTGGAGGGTGTGCTTGCGGCACCACTTGCAGTACTTCCGGAGCTCCATCTTCTTACGGTTTGACCTCTGTTTCTTTATCGCGTAGTTAAACCTTCCGCATACGGTGCATTTCAACCCCACCGTATGACTTCCCTTTGCCTTTTTGGCCATAAGCAGGGCCGGAGGGACTCGAACCCCCAACCTGCGGATTTGGAATCCGCCGCTCTTCCAGTTGAGCTACGGCCCTACAACCAAAAACCCCTGCAGCGGATGGTATTATACTGCTGAAAAATCTCCGTGTGTGGTTTCGCCTGCGGACGGGGTACAACCTATAGCCCCACGGAGTCTATGTCCGTTATGTAGGGTAGGTTTCTGTACCTCTCCCCCGCGTCAAGACCGTATCCGACCAGGAAGACCGGAGGAACCTCAAAACCCACGTAATCGGCCCTAAAGGGGATCTTGCGTTGGGAGGGTTTGTCCAGGAGGACGGCGGTTTTCAGGGAGGCAGGGTTTCTGTCCTTGAGCATCCTGACGATGTAGGAGAGTGTAAGGCCCGTATCCAGTATGTCCTCAACCACCAGAACGTGTTCGTTTTCTATAGGGTGGTCAAGGTCCTTTATAAGTCTCACCTCCCCGCTGCTTTCGGTTTTCAGGCCGTAGCTGGATACGGCGAGGAAGTCCACCTTTAAGGGTAGGTTCACCTCCCTTATGAGATCCGCCATGAAGACGAAGGCCCCCTTTAGGACTCCCACAAAAAGCGGCTCTTTACCCGCAAAATCCCTCTCTATTTCCCTTGCCATCTCCCTTATGCGCCCTTTTATATCCTTCTCGCTTATCCTAAACCCCATAACCCCTTCATTCTACGGAGGTATTCGGAGGATTTCCAACCGGATGGAGGTAGCCCCGTATAATACTGTGTTGTGCTTTTAAACGGGACAATAGCGGCAGGGGGAGGGACGGGTGTACTCTCCCCCTCGGCGTTTCTCGGATTTATAGCGGGTATTATCCTCGTCGGTTTTGTGGCCGACGTTATCTTTAGAAGGCTCAGCATTCCTCCCACCCTCTTCCTGATACTCCTTGGATTCGTCCTCTCAAACGTCCTCCACGTGGTCTCACCCGACTCGGTGCTGAAGATCGCCCCCTACTTCGGAACCATGGCCTTCGCCATAATCCTGTTTGAGGGTGGACTCGCCCTTGATATAAAGGTTCTGGTAAAAAAGCTGACCATAGCCTTCCTCTACTCCATGGTGCTGATGGTCGTTTCAACGGTGGCCATAACCGCCCTCTGGGTCTTCTACGGTGGAGAGCTGAGCATAGGTCTACTGATAGGTTTCATGTTGGGTGGAACGAGTGGAGCAATAGTCCTGCCGCTCATTTCCAAGCTGCACGTCTCCCCCGAGGCCAAGATCATCTCCAAGTTTGAGGCCGTCCTGGCCGAGATATACATAGTCGTGGGGGCGAGTGTGGTTTTGAACATGCTTCAGGGCAAAGGTGGAAACCCCCTGCAGTACATGTTTGACTCCGTGGTGTACGCCGTCCTCATAGCCATGGCCGTGGGGTTCATGTGGCTACAGGTTATAAAGACACTCGTCCAGAACGAGATCTACTACATCCTGACCCTCGGCATGCTCTTCGGTGTGTACTGGGTGGTGGAGCTTTTGGGGGGGAGCGGTCCCCTCGCGGCCATAATACTCGGTATGGTCATCTCCAACGCCCACAACATCGTGGACATGATCAAACCCGTTTTGAGGGTGAAGGAGGACAGACTTGAGATGCTCAACTTCACGTTGGACGAGTTCACCAGAAAGGTGAGCGTGGAGCTATCCTTTGTCTTCAGCACGTTTTTCTTCCTGATACTCGGCATGACGGTGAACCTGCGCTACCTCCTTGACGTACACATAATCCAAGGCATGTTCGCCGTGTTTTTGATCCTAGTGGCCGTACGATTGGTGGTCACCTTCCTCCTTTACAGGGTTGACAGGGATCTGAACATGAGGGACGGACTCATCCTCCTCTTCATGATGCCCAGGGGGTTGGTCTCGGCCATAGTCGCCTTTACCGTGGGCATGTACATACCCGATAAGTCCCACATGTTCCTCTCCTACGCCTTCGGCGTGATCCTCCTCACGGTCGTGTGGATGACGGCGGGAACCTTTTTCACAAAGATATTCCTAACAGAACCCAAGGAGGAGAAGGTGGAAAGCAGGGGGTTTTGGGGTCTGTTCAAAGGAAGGCGTCGGTGAGGACGACAAGGGAAAACCATATGGCAAAGGATAGGACGAACTGAAGGGTTCTCCCCTCCCTGACGAACTCATAGGCGCTCCACACAAAGGCCATCGCGAGGATGAAGATCTGGATCACGAACATCACGGCGAAGAAGTGGACATCACCGAAGGATACGGCGTTCATAACCGTGGACACCATTAGGGCTATGTCAAGCGGCAAAAAGAGGTTTCTTTTAAGGGGGCCCTTTTTCAGAAGCCTTCCCACGAGAACGAATACGGGAAAAAACGCCAAGGATACAAGTGATACAACCGCAGAAGGTCGCAGCAATCCACGGTCAACCAAAGCAAAGCTGAGGGAGTAGGCGGCCATCAAGGTGGTGAAAAAGGCCTCATGTGCGTACCTTTTCATCTCCCCACACCGCCCAAGAGGTATCCGTTGGCGAACTCCTTCGGCCCCAATAGCTTCCCCTTGTGGGCTATTCTGACCTGTAGGACGGATACGGAGCCGTCGCCACAACCGAGAAGGAGTTTGCCGTCCCTGTAAACGAACTCCCCAACGGGTACATCCACGTGCTCGGGGGCCGGGTTTGCACGGAGTAGTTTTAGGTGAAACGTTTTTCCGTAAGGTGTCCTCCAGACGTATCTCGCTCCGGGATTGGGGGAAAGTCCGTTTATCCTGCACGTCGTCTTCATGAAACCCTCCTCCGGATTTATGAACTCATCCTCAGGTTTTAGGCGCGGGGCGTATGTCGGCCTCCCCTCCTGAGGCCTCGGTTTTATCCTGCCCTCCGAGAGGAGTTTGGCCGACTCGTAAAGCAGGCGTGCGCCCACCTCGGCAAAGAGGGGTATGATGTCCCCCTTCGTCTGATGCGCCGGGTCTATGGTCAGGGTCTCCTGGAGCAGTATATCTCCGGCGTCCACCCTTTCCTCCATGACGAAGACCGTGATACCGGTTATACGCTCACAGTTAAAAAAGGTGTGTTCTAAAGGTGCGGGGCCTCTGTACTTGGGAAGGAGAGATGGGTGCATGCACAGGGGTGCAACACTCACGGAGGATAGGAGGTTTTTCTTCAATATGGCCCCGTAATCGGCGAGGAATATGAAATCGGGTTTTAAATCCGAAACCCTTGCGACAAAATCCGGAGAGTTGGGGTTCTCCGGTGTTTCAACGGCGAGGCCGTGTGCCAAAGCCTCCTCTTTGACGGGTGTGGGACGGAGCTTCCTCCCTCTACCCTTTGGGCGATCCGGTTTGGTTATCACGAGCATAGGGGGGGCGTACTTTAAGAGATTGCGCAGGGTGAAACGGGCTATCTCTCCGCTGCCGAGAAAGACGTATCGCATTACCGGGAATTCTAAGCCGGAGCGCAGCCCTTACCTCACCACGAAGGCCTTCACCTTGGCTCCGCTCACGGCGTAATAAACCCCACCCCTGAGATTCACCTTCAACCTCCCAAACCCCCTCGCCACCCTCCTACCACCCCTGTCGTATATCTCTATTACCTCCCCACCCAACGGCGCAGTTATTACTACACCCCCTCCCACAAATCTTATCACTATATCCCTCCCGGCCTCCTGGTTCATGTGTTCGGATATGCCCAGAGCGGGATCAAACGAAACCGTATGCTCCTCAAGCACCCAGTTGTCCGGATCCCATCGCACGCTGTCTGGCCTATCGCTAAGGGTTATCCAGAAGTGCTGAACGTCAAGACTGTCCCATATCACTACCGTCGTATCCCCAGAAGGTGTGAACACCTCAACCTCTATCGGCATCTTGAAAGTAGGAGCGCCAACGGGTTGCACCTGCTCAACCCTCAGCAACAATCTCCAACTCCCACCCTCATCAAACCTGTTCCACCTCACGTTGTAAACCGGCCATCCCGCCTCATACACCCACTGCTCAAAAAACCAACCCAAGTCCCTGCCCGTGTAGGTCTCTACGTCGTTTACGAAGTCACTGGTGAGAGCGTAAGAGCCTTCGTGCCTGCTCCTGTAATACCTCAACGCCCCAAAGAAAAGGGACGTGTCCTTATCCAGAACGTAGCGCAGCATGTGCAACACAGCCGCACCCTTGTGGTACGTGTAAACCGAAAGGATGTCCCCTACGGATGGGCCGGGATCGTATACACTCTTTCCGGGATTGGATGCGTACGTGAAGAAGACGTTTTCAATACGGGTTTTGTAGTAGTTCAGGTAGGAGCTGAGACCCCCCGTACTCTCCTGCCATAGGGCCTCGCAGTACGTCGCAAACCCCTCTCCGAGCCATACGTCCTTGAACGATCCGTATCCCACGGCGTTCCCCCACCACTGATGGCACAGCTCGTGTGCCTGCACGTCTTCGCCGAACGTGGAGGAGAAATGCACGCTCGTCTGATGTTCCATACCTCCCGAAAAGACGCCCATAACAACGCTCTGCTCGTACTTCTCGTCGTAGAAGGGGTAGATCCCAAACCTGTCGGAAAAGGCCGTCAACATCTGTGTAAGACTTTCACCCCAGTGAAGGGATGTGTCCGAGGGGTCAACCCACGCGAGAACGGGCATGTTGAAGGGACCGTAATTCCAGGTCCAGGAGTTGGCCGCCAGATCCTTCCCGGCCATGGATATGAGGTAGGTGGCTATGGGATGGGAGTGCCTGAAGTGCCACACCTTCGTAGTTCCCGTCCTCAAGGTGTCCAAAAGGACCCCGTTTGCGACCACCACAAACGCCGTATCCGTCTCTATGAAGAACTCCACACCCTCATCGGCCTTTTCGTAAG
The DNA here is from genome assembly GCA_027002825.1 of Caldifarciminota bacterium. Classification (GTDB taxonomy): domain Bacteria; phylum Hydrothermota; class Hydrothermia; order LBFQ01; family LBFQ01; genus JAADCS01. The sequence continues at coordinate 18,133 of JALWZG010000083.1, read as the reverse complement.
GCCTGTCAAGGGATGGGACCCAACATCTGAAACCGTCGGGATAGCTCAGCGTGAAAAAGCTCCCGTCGGACCTCACGTAAATCCCCTTCGTGAAGGAGGGGCATTCCGCGCGGGCGCTGGAGGGATCGCCGGAGTAGAAGAACTTCAGGGAGTAAACATCGCCTACGGAGAGGGATGTGGGGAAGCGCACCAACACGACGCCACCACCCGTGCTGAAAGGGACGGGGTTGCCGTTCAGGGTGATACTGTCAACCCCGTACCCGTAAAAGTCAAACGCGGCCGAGTCAACACTCCACCTCGGTGATATGTCAAGCGTCACCTCCGCCTTGTAGAGATAACCGTTCAGGACGGTAAAACTCAGGGTGTACTTCCTGACATCCAAGGGCGGGAGTGTGGGGGACTCCCACATGGGAAAGACGGGTTTGTGTTTGGAAAGATCCTCCGGTGCTTTCCAGAGCTCTACCACGTTGAAATGGGCCAGGAGGAGAAGCATCGGACTATTTTAAATCCGACCTATCCCTTAGAATATCCGCTTTGAAGGGGAAGTGGAAGGAGAGCCTAAAGGGTTGGATATGGACGATCCTGATAGTGCTTTTCATAAGGGCTTTTATACTTCAGGCCTACGTCATACCGACCGGGTCTATGGAGGACACCTTCTTACCGGGGGATTTCCTTTTCGTCTTCAAACCCGTATACGGGGTCGCCTTACCCTTCTCCACCCTTAAGTTTCCCGAGAGGGTGTACCCGAAGCGGGGGGAAAGTGTTGTTTTCCGCTTTCCCTTTGAACCCAAGGATTACATAAAGCGGGTCATAGCCCTTGAGGGTGATACGGTTGAGATCATAAACAAAAAAGTCTACATCAACGGTCGTCCCCTCAGCGAACCTTATGCCACTTTCAAGGACAGAAACGTGATAGAGTGGCCCTATGAAGTTCCCCAAGGTGAGTTCCAGAGGATCTGGGAGGGAGGTGGGTTTGCCAACACGCAGTGGGTAAGGGACAACTTCGGCCCCGTCGTCGTGCCGAAAGGACACGTTTTCGTAATGGGAGATAACAGGGATTTCTCCTGGGACTCAAGGTTCTGGGGGCCTCTGGACGTGAGGTTCCTTCGGGGAAAACCCCTTCTGATATACTTCTCCTGGGACCCAAAAACCCACCGCGTCAGGTTCAACCGCCTCCTCCGTGTAGTGTGGAACTGGTGAGAGGGGGGAAAGCCCCTTCCCCCCCTCAGCGCACCACAACCTTCTGCGCAGCCGTGCCGATCTTCAGGATGTAGACGCCCTTATCAAGACGGATGTAGGCCTCTCCCTCAACCCTCACGCGCTTGACCAGGGAGCCGTCCGGGGTGTACACCACAACCTCACCGCTGTAGCCCTTGACCCTCACACCGTCCTCCAGAACCTCTATAGCGGGGGATTCCACCCGTGAGGGTCTCTCCTCCGCCGAGAGCTCGTTCTCTCCACCGTCTCCACCTTCCACAAACGCCGCCACGTCGCACACCCACTGCGAGACAAAACAGGAGGCATCACCGAAGACCAGCTGGAGGCTGTTGTCCGTGAGGCGTGATACGACCAGGTCTCCCGTTATGGTGTAAGGGGCGTTGTCTGCGCCCTCCCAAATCCTGGTCGTCCATCCGTTGGCCATTGACCATGCGACGGGCTGGGTACACGCGAGGACAACGTCCCAGATACCGTCCCCGTCCACATCCGCAACCGTGGGAGCGCTACAACCCTCCGTGCTTTCCGTAAAGGTGGCTATTATGCTGCCGCTCTGCCCGTCTATGACCGTGACCGTGCCGTTGCGGTTCACCACCACATCGTAGAGGCCGTCCCCGTCAAGATCACCCATCGCTCCCGCCTTACTCGCCCCTACGTTAACACGCCAGAGCTGGTTCCATGTAGGCACATCGTAGGCGGAGACGCATCCGTTTCCAACTATAACCAGTTCGTCCGCACCGTCGCTGTCAAGGTCCCAGGCCATGAGAGAGGTTTTCCACTCAGAGGGACAGCAGTCTTCGTTACCTGAGGGGGTGTTGAAGAACCCACAGGGTGGGGTTCCGGACCACAGGTAAGAGCCATCGGCCGCGTTATAACACCTCACGGTGCCGTTATCAAGTGGGACACATACGTCCCAGTTGCCGTTTCCGTCAAAGTCCCCTATGACGGGGTCCCCACCGTCGCTGGGAAGGCCAACGCTCCACGAGGGAGACCAGGAGGTGATGTTCTCCCTGAACATGTAGAGGTCGTTATCCTGGACCCAGTATATCTCGGCTATCCCGTCGCGGTCTATGTCTATGATGGTCATGTTGGATCTTTCATCTCTGCTGTCGTTCTCACCGAAACCGCGTCTGAAGGCCTCGTTGCAGCTGAAGTTTATCTTGACTATGTAAGCCTCCCAATCGTTCCAAAACCAATCCGGCTCCTCCACTGCTGGACAGAAGCCAACCCTGTTGGTGGTGAGGACACACTCTCCCGTGCCGAAATCCGGCCAGATTTCGTTATCGCATATCGCAGATCCTATGTTCGCCCCTTCAAGCCACGTGTTCGGACCTCCGGCCAACCAACCTCTATCCTCGCCGGTATAGAAAATATCTGTGGTGTCATCGGAGTCGTTCCGGGCGGTTGTCACGTAAAGAGAGGCGTTGTTGGGGTCTTCACGTGAGTAGGTCTTCGCAACCGTGGCGGGTGTGCCACACCTCCAGGGCGCCTTAGCCGTTTTCTTGTAGTCGTGGCGCCCCTGGCGCCACTCGGGATCCTGGGGACTGTAAGGCTCGTAGGATTGGGCTGAAAGCCCGGCCGCCCATCCCAGCACCGTCCATACCGCGAGCAGAAGCTTCAAATTTCTGACCTTCATGCTCCCTCCTTGTTGGAAGAGTATTTTAAGGGTGGTTGTCGCATCTTTGACAACAACTTGGCCGCAGGTATAATTTCCACCCGATGCCCATAAAACATTTGGTGTTGCCCCCGGAGAGGGGAGAGGTTGAAGGTGTGGAAGCTCTGAGGACGCGGGTGTTCAAACAGGTGCTGTACAACAGGGTGTTGCGGGGTGTGGATTTAAAGGAGGTTTTCGTAAAGGGTAAAGGCTCTGACCCCTTCCTGATGGAGGGGATGGATGAGGCCGTGAGCAGAATCGCCTTGGCCTTGAAAAGGGGTGAGAGGATCGTGATCCATGGGGATTACGATGCGGACGGGATCACCGGTCTCGCCCTCCTCTTTTACGCCTTGAAGTGGGTTGGAGGGAGGGTTGTGCCTTTTGTGCCGGATCGCTTCACGGACGGGTATGGACTCTCACGAAGGGGTGTCAGGTTTGCAAAGCGGATAGGGGCAAGCCTCCTGATAACGGTTGATTGCGGTGTGTCCTCACCCTCGGAGGTGGAGGAGGCCAAAGCCCTCGGCATGGACGTCATAATAACGGATCACCACGGACTTCCGGAGAGATTGCCGGATACCGTAATAGTGCATCCCCGCCTTGGGAATTACCCCTACCCCCACCTCACGGGTGTTGGTGTCGCTTTTAAACTTGCTTTAGCCCTCTACGAGAGGCTCGGACTCAGCAAGAGGCCCCTGTACCACCTCCTTGATTTCCTCTCCATAGGGACGGTTGCGGATGTGGGTTATATGCTCGGTGAAAACCGCCTTCTGGTAAAACACGGCCTAAGGCTCATAAACATGGAGGGTGGCAGGTTCATGAAGCCGGGAATAAGGGCGATAGTAGAGGAGGCCAGAATTTCACTGCCCATAAGCACCTGGAACATATCCATGCAGATAGCACCCCGTATAAACGCCGCCGGCAGGATGGGAAACGTCAACCTCGCGATGGAGCTTCTCCTGAAGCAAAACCCAAAAGAAGCCGCAGATCTCGCTCGTAGACTCGCGGAGCTGAACAGGAAAAGGCAGAGCGTCCAGAACAAGGCCTTGGGCAAACTCCTGACGAGAGTTGACGGATCTTCACCCATAGCGTTCGTATCAGCGGAGGACATAAGCGAGGGAATAGCCGGAATACTCGCGAACAAGCTCGTTGAGGCCTTCTCAAAACCTGCCGTCGTGGTGGCCCTTAAGGGCGGTGTGGCGAAGGGGTCCCTGAGGAGCTTTGAACCCTTCAACGTATATGACGCCTTGAACTCCCTCTCCGACCTCTTCTCCGAAGGTGAAAACTACGGAGGACACGCCCTTGCAGGGGGTTTTAAGATAAGTGCGGACAAGCTCGCAGAGCTCAAGAGGAGGTTGGAGGAGTACGCCTTTAAGGTGTCCGTTGACGGGAAGTTCGTAAAGACCGTTATGGCGGACGCGGAGCTCCGCCTTGAGGAGATAAACCATGAGTTCTGGCGGGATAAAACACTTTTAAAACCCTACGGCCACGGCTTCCCGGATCCCGTCTTCGTCCTCCACCTGAAGAGGAGACCCCAGGTTTACGGGAGGGAGAACGGGGAGGCCATACTTGAACACCTTGAGGGTGAGAGATACCTGAGGATGCGGGTTAAGGGCGTGTTTGAAAGCACCAGCGAGACACTCGTAGTTGAAAACCTGAGGCTCAGAGGTGGGGTCCTTGAGGGGGACGTTCTGGGCTTTCTGTGATCAACCAACCGTCATGACCACCTTACCGAAAGGCGAAAAGCCCTCAAGCAGACGGTGGGCCTCCTGGGCCTGTTTCAGGGGCAGGACCCTGTAGATCACGGGTTTTAACTTCCTGTCTTCAACGAGTTTCAATATCCTGAACATCTCCCCCTTACTCCCCATCGTTGAACCTATCAGGGAAACCTGCCTGTAGAAGATGTGCCTCAGGTCTACCTGGGCTTTGTACCCACTCGTGGCGCCGTATATTACGACCCTACCTCCCCAGCGTGTCAGGTTTATGAGCCTCTGTAGGTGCTGCTGGCCGGTGTGATCTATCACGAGGTCCACCCTTCCCACCTTTTCCCTTATAGCCCTCTCAAGATCCTCCTTCCTCCAGTTTACGACCAGATCCGCCCCTAAGGCGTAGGCCCTTTCAACCTTCCAGTCGCTTCCAACCGTGGTTATGACGTAGGCGTTGAAGAGCTTGGCTATTTGGACGGCGGCGCTTCCCACACCTCCACCCCCCGACATCACGAGGACCTTCTCACCCTGCTCTATTTTCCCCTTCGTGACCACCGCGTGCCACGCTGTCAGGAAGGTCAAAGGCACAGCAGCCGCCTCCTCCCACTTAAGACCTTCGGGATAGGGGAGGATATTGGCATCCGGGACCTTCACGTACTCGGCGTACCCACCCCACACATGCTCACCGAGTATTTTGTAATCCTTGCAGAGGTTGTCCATCCCACGCAGACAGTTCTCGCACACACCGCAGCTCGTCCCGGGATTCACGACCACCCTATCGCCCACCCTCACGTTCCTAACACCCGGCCCGACCTCCTCAACAATCCCCGCTATATCGCTTCCGAGGACGTGGGGAAAGGGCAGATCCCTGTAAACGCCGCGCCTGACCCATATGTCCAGATGGTTTACGCTCACGGCCTTTACCCTTACAAGGACCTCACGCGGACCGGGTTTCGGCGTGGGAAGCTCACCGAACTTAAGAACCTCAGGTCCTCCGAACTCCTCAATATAAACCGCCCTCATACGGGGATTCTAAGGAGGTCATATCCTGGACCACATGTAGTCCAGAAGGTCTTCAAAATACCCCTTTACACCAGCCCTATCAAGCTCCCACTCTGTCCTCCTCAAATAGGAGGCGGCGAGCGAGATCGCCGCACCGTGCGGGTCCTCAATCCCCATATTGGAGTATATGTGGGGTAGTGTGGGTTTACCCTCATCCTCCTCGTAATCGTCGCAATCGTCCAGTATCTGAAAGGCCATGCCGAAGTACTTTCCGGCCTCGGCCATATGGGGGTTGGGGGAACGGGCTATGAGCGGACCTGAGGCGAAGGCCAGCTCGTATAGGGAGGCCGTCTTGTTGTATATGACCGAGAGGTACAAATGCTCGTCAAAATCCTCAAAGGGTGTGATGTCCTCCTGGTATTGGCCGTAGGACATTTTGTAGACCGTCTCGGACATGGCCTTCAGGTAGAGGTTCAGATCCCTTCGGGCGGTATCACGCAAGGCCTTGGTGAAGATGAGGTCCCCTATGAGGACGGCCCTCCTTGTTGAGAACAAAAAGTTCAGCGTTCTTCCCCCCCTCCTCGTTTGGGCGTCGTCCACTATGTCGTCGTGGACGAGTGAGGCGGCGTGTATGAGCTCAAGGACGTATCCGGAGAGGACGGCCGTGTCCAGATCAACCCCGTAAACCTCACAGCTCAGATGGGAAGAAATGGCCCTTATCCTCTTGCCCTTTATGAGATAGGTCGGTATGTTCAACCATCTCGCCGTCTCCTCAAGCTTTCCCTCCAACCTCCTCAGGAATTCACCGTTGTTTTCCCATAGGACGTTCAGCTTTTCACTCAATTTCAAACCTCTCCTTTTGGCCGTTCTCGTACTTCACCGTGTAATACCCCGCAATTAGGTTAACCTCAACCACCCTTCCCCTCCCCCTCTCGGTCTCTACCACGGAGTTGAGCTTGGGAACACGTGAGGCCATAAGGTTGTAAAACGGCATTTCAAAGGCGAGGCAACACAGAAGCCTACCGCACGCCCCTGTCAGCTTATCCGGGGCGGCGAAGAGGTACTGTCTTCTGGCCATGTCCTGGGTTACGCTGGGCAGGTCCTTCAACCAGAGGTGGCAGCAGAGCTCAAGGCCACATCTCCCCAACCATCCGACTTTGGCCGCGTAGGTGTGGCTCTCCACGAACTCAAACTCCACCCTCACGTGCAGGAGTTTGGCAAGGGTGGACGCCAACTTCTTAACACCCCTCTTTGTATCCCTGTCTCCGGGTTCAACGACACACTCCACGGAGAGTACCCCTCTCTGGACGTCAAACTCCCCACCCACGATCTTCGCCCTCAGGCCCCTCTCCCAGATCACCCCCTTTACCATGTTCAGAAGCATACGTTTCACCTCACCCTCCGTAGCCGCTCTCAAAAAGGTGGCCCTCCTCAGGTCTTCACCCTCCCTGAGGGGTCGGACCTTCAACACCTTCACAAGACGCTCGTGTTCCTCACCCTCAACCCGTATAAAAACGTAGTTCACCCTCCACTTTAAAGCGTTCAGGAGGACGAAATGCCCAAACTCCCCCCCGACTATGGAGGTCTCTATCACTTGCGGGCGATGATCCTTCCCCTTGTTAAATCGTAAGCGCTTAGCTCCACGACCACCCGGTCTCCTGGTACTATCCTTATCCATCTCACCCTCATCTTTCCGCTTAAGTGCGCCTTTACCTCTATGCCGTTGTCCAGCCGGACCTTGAACATGGTGTTGGGGAGAACCTCAACGACCGTCCCTTCCATGCGTATGGTTCCCTTTTTAATACCCATCTATGTCCTCCGTTAGTATTTCAACCCCTCCGTCCGCGACGTAAAGGGTATGCTCGTAGTGGGCGGACCAGCTTCCATCTGCCGTGACTATGGTCCACCCGTCCTCAAGGGTTTCAACCTTCTCGCTGCCCATGTTTATCATCGGTTCTATGGCCAAGGTCATACCCTTCCTTATGAAACCGTCCTGATCCAGATCGTTTGGGTTGTTGGGTATAACGGGTTCCTCGTGGAGTTCAAGTCCGACACCGTGTCCCGTCAGGGTCTCCGCCGGGTAAAAGCCGTACCTCCTGGCAACCCCGTGGATGGCAAAGGTTATGTCCGAGATCCTGGCCTTCGGCCTTATGACGCTTATCGCTCTGTAAAGGGCCTCCTTCGTCGCCCTCATCAGGAGTCTGACCCGCTCTGGCACGTCTCCAAGGGCGAAGGTCCAGGCCGTGTCCGCGTGGTATCCGTCCTTTTCCACCCCCACGTCTATCTTCACGAGCATGGGTGCTTTTAAAACCTTTGTCCTCAGTGGGAGGCCGTGGACGATCTCATCGTTTATTGAGACGCATACGCTGTACCTGTACAGCTTACCGTCAACCTCGTAGTTCAGGAACGATGGCCTTCCCCCTCTGGAGAATATGAAATCCCTCAGGGCGTCGTCTATCTCCTTTGCCGACACCCCTTCCTTTATCATACCCGCGGCCAGCCTCAAGGCATCGGAAGCGATCCTCGCCGCCTCCCTCAGGCCGAGGAGGTCCAACTCGTTCTTCAGTATGACCATTTGCAGAGGCTATTATACCGTAGAAAGACGTGTTAACGAACCTCCCGCACGAGCTCCCAACCCATCCCGAACGCCCTGAGGTTCACCTCGCGGTACCTCTGCGGCACCCTCTTCTCAACCGTTGCCCGGACGACCTCCCTGTCCAGACCCATCACCCTTGAGGCCGCCCCCACGACCACCACGTTCATGACACGGGCGTTCCCCACGTCCATCGCCACCTTTAGACCGTCTATCACGAACACCCTTTCCACGTTCCCCTTTAAAACGGAAGGCACGTCTTCCGGATATGAGTAGGGCTTTCCATCGGGTCCCCTCAGGCCTGAGGATACGGACATGGGTACAAACCTGTACAGGTTCAGGACTACAGCCCCTGAGGGCTTGAGGAGTTTCAGGTACCTTACGGCCTCAAGCATCTCAAGCGCCACGAGGAAATCCGCCCCGTACTCACCGGAAATGGGGGACCACACCTTTTCCCCCCACCTGATGTACGTCATCACACTCCCCCCTCTCTGGGATAGGCCGTGGATTTCGGCCTGTTTTACATCGTATCCCATATGGAAAAGGGCTTCCGTCAGTATCCGTGAGGCCATCATAACCCCTTGACCACCCACACCCGCGAGGACGAGTGTTCTGCTCTCCATCGGTGTAGTTTAAAGGCGCTATTTGTTCCCCGTGGTGTCCCTCAGGGTATCCGGCGGAGGTCTGAAGGTGAACACCACAAGCCTCAAGCTCCTGAAGTTGTCCCACCTGTCCCCGACCTTTATCTCAAGCGTGTCGGGGTGGAGGCTTTCCCCCAACCTCTCAAGGAGAAGGGTGGTGTCCACGGTGGTGGCCTTCCCCCTCAAGGTGAAAACGGCTATGGGTTTCCTTCCCCTGATCACGCTGAGCGAGGAGAGACCGGAGCTATCGGCCACGTGCACGTTTACCCTCAAGGTATCCCCCACCGTATCACCCATCTGAGGTGAAAACACCACGATTTGGGGAGGGACGAACTCCCCTTTCCCCGGAGGAGGGGCCTTTTTCGCACAGGAGACGAGGGTAGATGCCACCAAAAGTCCCCAAAACCTCAAGATGTTATCCTAAGGTCGTCGGACGGAAAAATCTCACCCGTAAAATAACCCCTTGGGATGGAGGGGTTTCCGAAGCGATCCGGAGTGGAGTTTTTAGCCCGCGCGCGCTTTCGGTGTAGAGCTCCCGGCTTTAAGGGGAATGTACCTCGTAAGGTATTCGCCTGAGGTCTTCACGAAGTCCGAGGGTGTAAAGCGCCAGTTCATATTCCGCCTCGCCTCCAACATAGAGGAGGCTCTGAGGAGGCACGGACTGAGGGGAGAGGTGAAGAGGGACAGGGACAGGGTTTACGTGGAAACGGATGAGGACGTATCCCACGTTCTGAAAAGGATTTTCGGTGTATCCTCCTTCGCCCTCGCCCGGAGGTGGAGGTTTGAAGGGGTGGAAGGCCTCAAAGAGGTGCTTCTGAGAAACTTCAAGGAGGAGGTAAAGGGGAAGAGGTTTGCCGTAAGGGTTAAACTGCGTGAGAAGTTCGCATCATCCACCGCGCTGGAGAGGGAACTGGGAGGGGTGCTTTATCCCTTCTCGGCTGGGGTTGACCTTGAGAATCCGGACGTCCGGATAAACGTTGAAATAAGAGGAGGGGAGGTGTACGTCTACCACGGGTGGGAAAGGGGACCTGGGGGGTTGCCCGTCGGCGTACAGGCCAAGGTCCTCGCCCTGGTTTCCGGGGGTTTTGACTCGCCGGTCGCGGCTTGGTACATGCTCAAGAGGGGTGCAAAGGTGCATTTCGTCCTGTACGATATGGGCGGTGAAGAACACGTCAGGGGGACACACGCGATCCTGCGGAGGATTTACACGGACTGGATCTACGGGTACACGCCGAAATTCTACGTGGTGGATTTTTCAGGGGTCCTGTCGGCCCTTTTCTCGGTCAAGAGGGAGTTGCGACTCGTCGTCCTCAAGAGGATCATGTACAGGGTGGGGGAGATCCTCTCAAGGAGCGTTGGAGCGGAGGCCATAATTACGGGGGAATCCGTAGGTCAGGTGTCCACACAGACCCTTCCCAACCTCAGGGTTATAGAGGAGGCCGTGAGGATACCGGTTTTGAGACCTCTTATAGGCTTTGACAAGGAGGAAATCATAGCAAAGACGAGGGAACTCGGAATTTACGGGATTTCCGCATCCATCCCCGAGTTCTGCGCGGTGGCGTCGGCGTCCCCGATAAGGACAAGGCTGAGGGATGTGAAGAGGGAGGAGGAGAAGGTGCTTCCGGTTCTGGAAAGGGTTTTGGAGGGTGTTAGGCTTCTGGCCCTGGAGAGGGAGTACGAGGAGGCCGAGGATCTGAGGTTTAGGGGACAACCGGGAAGGGTCAGGAGGGTGTTGGTAAGCGCCGAGAACTTCTCGGACCTTCTCAGGGAATCCGAAACCTGGCCGAAGGACATCACCTACGTCTTCGTGTGCAGGCACGGCAGGTTGAGCCGTCAGATGGCAAAGGAGATGAGGAGGAGGGGTTTCACCGCCTACTACGAGTCTCTGGACACCCAAGCATCCGTAGAATAACCTCCCTTTGAAGGTTCCACCGGTTGACCTTGTAAAGCAGAACTCCCGTTTTTGGGAGGAGTTCAAAAGGGTGCTTGCGGAGGTCCTCTCCGACGGTAGGTTCGTCCTCGGTCCCCGTCTAAAGGGGTTTGAAGAGGAGTTCGCGAGGTACATAGGTGTGCCGCACGCCCTCGGTGTGGGTAGTGGCACAGATGCCCTCGTCCTCTCCCTGAGGGCTTTGGGCGTGGGACCGGGTGATGAGGTGATCACGACACCCTTTACGTTTTACGCCACGGTTGAGGCCGTAATGCTTGTGGGGGCAAAACCCGTGTTCGCCGATATAGATCCCCTTACCTTCAACCTCAACGCTGAGGCCGTAAGGGATGCCCTCTCGGAAAGGACAAAGGTTGTACTTCCCGTCCACCTTTACGGTCAGGCGGCTGAGGTTGAGAACATGAGATTTGACGGAATACCCCTCCTTGAGGACGCGGCCCAGGCCGTCGGTGCGGTCAGAAAGGGGCAAAAGGTAGGCGCCCTTGGGGATGCGGCGGCCTTCAGCTTCTACCCGACGAAAAACCTATCCGCCTTAGGGGACGGGGGAATGATAACCACCAAAAGCGGGGAGATAGCCCAAAGGGTTGAAAGGCTTCGGGTGCACTGTCAGAGGGAGAAGTACATCCACGATGACGTCGGGTACAACAGCCGCCTGGACGACCTGCAGGCCGCCTTTTTGAGTCTAAAGCTCAGGCTGTTGGACTCGTGGAACGAGAGGAGGAGGAGGATAGCCGAAACCTACACCGAAGCCCTAAAGGACGTGGTGATAACCCCCAGTGTGGGGGAGGGGAACATCCACGTCTTCCACCAGTACACGGTGCGAACGGATGAGAGGGACAGGTTGAGGGAACACCTCATCAAAAACGGGATTGGGGTTTCCGTCTTCTACCCTTTACCCCTGCACCTGCAAAAGGTCCTGATGGAGAGGTACGGCTACAGGAGGGGACAGTTCCCGGAGGCGGAGAGGGCGAGTGAGGAGGTTTTGAGTTTACCCATATATCCGGAGATGGAGGAATGGCAGATAGAGTACGTGATAGAGAAGGTGCGGGAGTTCTTCGGAAGGTAGAACCTCCACACGGCGCCCTTTCAACAGTATAATAGACGCTTCCAAAAAGGAGGGTAAAGGGTGAAAGTGACGCCTTTCTTGAGAAAAGAGGACGTGAAGAGGGAGTGGTACGTGGTGGACGCGACGGATAAGGTGTTGGGTAGGCTGGCATCGGAGATAGCGAAGGTGCTTATGGGGAAACACAAACCACAGTACACACCGCACGCGGACATGGGCGATTTCGTCGTAGTCCTCAACGCACACAGGGTTAAGACCACGGGCAAAAAGCTCAAGCAGAAGATGTACAGGTGGCACAGCGGGTATCCAAGCGGCCTGAAGGAGCGCTCACTTGAGTGGATGCTCCAACACCACCCAGAGAGGGTGATCTATCTGGCCGTCAAACGCATGCTCCCCAAGAACAAGCTCCGCAAACGTCGCCTGAAAAGGCTGAAGGTTTACGCCTCGGACACCCATCCCCACATCGCCCAGCAACCCAAACCTTTGGATTTAAACCTTTAACCGGGATTAGAAAATGGAGCTTGTGAACATCTCAGGTTCAAGGAAAAGGGCGGTTGCCCGCGTTACTTTGAGAAGGGGAAGCGGCAGGATATTCATAAACGGCAAATCCCCTCAGGAGTACTTCAAAAAGGAGCATTTGGTCCAGTGGGCGTTGGAGCCGCTGGACGTCACCGATCTCAGAAACGTCGTTGACGTAAAGGTCAGGGTGGAAGGTGGAGGCGTATCCGGTCAGTCCGGCGCCGTCAGGCACGCCCTCGCCAGGGCGATAGCCCTGTTGGACCCCTCCAAGAGGCCGGTTTTACGCAAGATGGGTATGCTCACACGCGATCCGAGGGAAAAGGAGAGGATGAAGTATGGAAAGACTAAGAGAAGAAGGGCTTGGCAGTACACCAAGCGTTGATATGGAGGATCTGGACGTCAAGGAGCTCTTGAACAACCCGAAGGAGCTCTTGCGAAAGCTCTTTGAGGTGGGAGCGCACTACGGACACCGTACGAGTCGCTGGAATCCGAAGATGAAACCCTTTATATACACCTCCCGGAACGGAATACACGTCATAGATCTGAGGTACACGGTTGTGGCCCTCAGGAAAGCCTATGAAAAGATGAGGGAAGAGGGTAGACGCGGTGGAACGGTTCTCTTCGTAAGCACGAAGCCCCAGGCGAAGTCCATAATAAAGGACGAGGCCCGGAGGGTCGGAGCCTTCTACGTCGTGGAGAGGTGGCCCGGGGGTCTTCTGACCAACTTCTCAACCATACACAAGCGGATACTCAAGATGAAGGAGTACGAGGCGATGTTCCTTGAATTTGAGGAGCGCAGGCGCAGGGGTGAAGTCCTACCTTACACCAAAAAGGAGATCCTGAAGATGCAGAGGCAGTACGCAAAGCTCCGCAAACTCTTCGGAGGCATAGAGAACATGAACCACCTCCCAGATCTCGTCTATATAGTCGATCCGAGGTACAACCACCTCGCCGCCTACGAGGTGAAGAAGCTGGGCATATACTCCATAGGCATGGTTGACACCAACACCGATCCGGAGATGGTCACGCTCCCCATACCCTCCAACGACGAGTCCATGAAGAGCATACGCTTCATCACACGTATAGTGGCCCAGGGCTACCTTGACGGTAAGATGGAGAGGGAGGCCGCGGGAGGTCTGCTTCCGGAAGGTGTGGAGACACAAGGCTAAAGGAGGTTGAAAAGATGGCAAAGGTGGATATAAAGCTCATCCAGACGGTCAGAGAGGCGACGGGTGCCGGTCTCATGGACGTCAAGAAGGCTTTGGAGGAGGCGGGTGGAGACGTGGAGAAGGCCATAGAGCTGCTCAGGAAGATGGGTATAGCAAAGGCCGAAAAGAAGGTGGCAAGGACGACCAAGGAGGGTTTGATCTTCGCAGAACTTGACGAAAACTACAGGTGGGGTGCGGTGGTTGAGGTGGGATGTGAGACGGACTTTGTCGCGAGGACGGACGACTTCAAGGCCTTCGGCCGGAAGGCCCTTCAGGTCCTCTTAGAGAAGAAGGCGAACAGCGTTGAGGAGCTTATGGACCCCGCCCTTGAGGAGGAGATGAAACTCCTCTCGGGAAAGGTCGGGGAAAAGATAGAGGTGAAAAAGGCGGTCTACTACGAGACGGACGACGGCATGGTGTACATCTACGTTCATCCCGGCGCCACGGCGGGTGCTATAGTGGAGATATACCCTCCCGACCTTGAGGTGGCCCGTGAGGTGGCCATGCAGATAACGGCCATGGCCCCCATAGCGGTTTCAAAAGAGGACTTTCCGGAGGATGTTCTGAAACGGGAGAGGGAGATCTACGAGGAGCAGGCGAGAAAGGACGGAAAACCGGAGCATATAATACCCCGTATAGTTGAGGGTAGGCTCAAGGCCTTCTTGAGGGAGAGGTCCCTCTTGGATCAACCCTACATGAAGGACCAAAACTTGACCTTCGGGGAGTGGCTGAAGGGTAAGGGGGATTTCACCGTCAGGAGGTTCGTCAGGTTCAAAGTTGGGGAGGATTAACTGACATCGGGGGAGGGGGGATGCACCTGTTTCCTTCTCCCCCTCCTCCTAAAGGTCAAAAGGCTGGAGGTGGCTTAGGGGTGTAAAGGGTCTTCCTTTCAGGCCTATAATACCCCGTTATGAGGTACGTTTTGGCTGCTCTTCTGATGGGCGCTTCCGTGGGATACCTGAACGCACAGGCCCTCAACTACCTCGGCATAAGGGTCGGAGCCGAGGGTATGTACGAGGGATGGGAGTACGATTCAACTTACAGCAGCCTCACTGGATCGGCCTCGGTCAACCTCACACTGGCCGAAACCCTTCAGGTGAACCAGGAGTTCACGTATTCGGGCAACCTCGGCAGGGGGATACTCAGGATGAACTACGTGAGCGGCGATACGAACTATACCATGGTTTACGTGGACACGGTTTACGAGGTCGGGAATGACATGCACCGCCTGATGATAGTCGGCACGGACTCCAACGCCACCCAAGGCGTGTACTTCAAAAAGGTGGACGTGCTTGCCATAAGGACACCCCTGAGCGTTGGGGCATCTTGGACACTCGGAATAGCAGGGGACACCGTCACGGCGGACGTGGACGGGGACAGGAACTACTCCACCCCGGACACGATGGTCTTCCTTTTGGACACGGTTAAGGTGCTTTCCATGGGGACTCTAACCGTGCCGGCGGGTACGTTTGACAGCGTCTACACGATATACGTGGCCATACGAGCCAAACTCTGGTCCTCCCTTGTCTACAGTCAGGCTGGCAACTCCTCCGAGTCCTGGTCGGATACGCTCATCAGGGATTACTACGTGTACTGGAGGCCGGGTATAGGCCTCATAAAGGATTCAACCTATCAGTACGCCCTTTTCACACCCTTCTTCGTGACGGCTGAGGTCTTCAGCTGGTCCGTCAACGAGATGGTGGACTACACACAGGTGGGTGTGGCCGAAAGGGAGGTTGCCGAGAGGGAAGGGTTCTACATCGCCGACGGCCTCGTCAGATTCCGGAACAGGGTCACCGTCTACGACGTCTCCGGAAAGGTGGTCTTCTACGGAGATGGGGCTGTACGCCTCAACAGGGGACTTTACATGGTAAAAGAGGGTAGGAGGACCTACAAACTCCTTATAAGATGAGGGTGAAGGTGTGGGGGTGGTTATCCGTCGGGATGGCCGCCCCCTTTTTGACCTGCGCGAACCCCAACTTGGGGGCGTACTTCAACACCTATTACAACCTACGGCGGCTCGCCAAAAAGATAGAGAGGGCGGAGAGGAAGGGGGACACACTCAACCTCAAGCCCAAATACGACTCCCTTGAGGTGAAGGCGGCCTACCTGATAAAGTACTATCCCCACTCAAAGTACCTACCGGACGCCATTTTCTACCTCGGACTCGCCTATTCCCGTAAAGGTCAGTACGAAAAGGCGGCCAAAAAGTTTGAGGAGTTCCTGACATACTTCCCCACCCATCCCCTGGCGGAGAGGGCCAGGATTGAACTGGCGAGGGTATACGCCCTTGATCCGAGGTTCAGACACAGGGTTTCAGACGCCCTCGGTGATGTACGCACCCCGGAGGCCTTATACTGGCTGGCCTACGCGAGGTACATGAGCGGGGACTACAGGGGGGCTGCCCATTACCTGTCCCGTATGGCGGGTCTGGGCAAGAAGAATCCCATATACAAGAAGTTCCTACTCCTTGCCGTTGACGTTTACACGGCCTTAAAGGAGCCGGACACGGCCGAGAGGTTCCTGAACGAGTACCTGGAGTTGGAGCTCAAGCCCTCGGAGAGGAAGCTCGCGGAGGAGAAGAGGGGGGACATACTCTTCCTATCCGGGAAATACGATGAGGCCGAGAAGGTCTACTCCTCCATAGACCACCCGCCGAACTCCGCCGAGGCGGGTAGACTGGCCCTTAAACTGGCGAGGATCTCTCTGATAAAGGGGGACACGTCCGGCGCTTTGAAGCACCTTGAGAGGTCCGCCAACAGCGCCGCGGAGGAGAAGTGGGAGGCGAGGTTGCTCATGGGGAGGCTCAAGCTGCTCCAGGGGGATTACAACGGGGCGGCCCTTGAGTTTGACAGGGTGTACAGAGGGGCGTCCGGAAGGTGGAGGTCCGAAGCGGAAAAGGTGAAGGTGATCCTTGACGAGTGGCGCAGGCTCCAGACGGCAAAGGACGTTGAAAAGGTCTACAGGAAGGCGGAGATATACTTCTTTTACCTCGGGGATATGAAGGCCGCCGACAGCATATGGAGGTTCATAGCGGATTCCATCAGAGATGAGAGGTTTTCCCCCAAGGCCCTTTACGCCCTGGTGTATTTGAACCTACTGAAGGGGGACACGGCCGAGGCCGTAAACCTCAAGAGACGTTTGAGGGATGAGTACCCCAATTCGGGTTTTCACCGTCTGGTTTCTGATCTCCTCGGTATATAGCTGTTTTCCCTTCAGAAGGGTTGAGGAGCGGGTGCGTCGGATAGAGGTGAAAAGGGGGAAGGATGTCCTCTCAATCCCCTTCAAAGCCGTATTCCGTGAGCAGCCCCAGATCAGGGTTTTCATCGGTAGGTTTGGGAGGGTTTTGGAGGTTTACGGGAAGGGTAGGTGTTCCCTGAGGTCGGGAGATAGTCTTGTCCTGAAGCTCGCCCCTGAGACCCTGCGCCTACGCCTGAAGAGGGCGGTGAAGGGTAAAGTGCTGCACTGGGTGGGTCTGGGGGTCTATCTCAGGAGATCCGATGCCCTGAGGGCAAAGCTCACGTACGGTGACGTGGTCGTAAAAAGGCTCGGAATATACCCACGGTATTACGTCCTGAAGGGGCCCTTTGGGTCCTTCAAGGAGGCCATGAGGTTTAAACATCCCCACAAAAGGGCCACATATTCAATTCTGGAGAGTCCTCCAAAGGGCGAGGTGGTTTTGATGGACCCGGAGATGGTTTTGAAAACCCCCGTGATATACGAGTGCGATACGATTTTCGTGGAGGTGGACGGGGGGATCAGGAAGTACAGGGGTCAGATGTGGGTGATGCCCGACATGGAGGCGAAATCCCTCATGTTGATAAACAGACTTCCCCTGGAGGAGTACCTCAAGGGTGTCATACCGTGGGAGATGTCCCCCTCCTATCCCGAGGAGGCCTTAAAGGCTCAGGCAATAGCCGCCAGAACCCACGCCCTTGACGTGGCAGGTGTCAAATGGGCGCTTCTGGACAAGCCCTATGATATAACGAGCGACTTTACAACGCAGGTTTACAGGGGTGTTACGAACTATCCCGTAATAGACAGGGTCGTCGACGAGACGTGGGGTATAGTCATGATGGAAGGTGAGAGGTTCAGCATAGCAACCTTCTGCACCTCCTGCGGTGGGAGCCTTGAGAGTGGAAGGGATTGGGGGGATACCCTCATAAGGGCGAAGGCGGACGATCTAAACGGGGACGTGAAGGGGTTCAACCTGGAGGAGGTGTTCAAGGGGAAGGACAGTACAAAGGCCTGTTCCCCCGCGGCGGATCTGCCGCCCATCCTGAGATACGGGGCGAGGGTTTTCAGGTGGAAAAAGGTGGTGCCCTTCAGCCGGATAGAGAGGAACCTGAGGGAAAACCTCGGGACAAACGTGGGCCGGATAAAACGGGTTGAGGTGTTGGAGAGGACGGAAAGCGGACGTGTTTCCAAACTCCTCGTAGTGGGGACAAAACGCTCTACTGTTGTAAGGGGTGATTGGAACATAAGGCTCGCTCTCGGTGTGAAATCCTCCCTCTTCAAGTTCAGGAGGAGGGGCAGGAGGCTTGTGATATACGGTGGGGGTTGGGGACACGGTGTGGGTATGTGTCAGGT
>JALWZG010000082.1 GCA_027002825.1 Caldifarciminota bacterium | reverse complement strand
CCCCTCCTCTGCCACGGTTATCACCCCCGCCACCTTACCCCTCATCATAAACGCCCCCATGTTCTCCATAGACGTCATCCTCTCAAGGAGGGTCTTCAGGAGTGCCGATGGGGAATACCAATAGACCGGTGTGGCAAAGACCACGGCGTCCGCTTCCAGGAGGTCTAGGGAAATGGACTTAAAGGAATCCGGGGATTTCCTTATGCACTCCTCAAGGTTGCAGGCTTCGGGGGATTCGCTGTAGCTACCCGTGCAGAACTCTATTCTGCTCAAGGCGAGGTGGAGCATTTTCGTCTCCCCCCCCGCCCTTCTCGAATACTCCAAAACCTCTCTCAGCAGTTCGGCGGTCCATCCCCCGATTCGGGCGGACGCGTTTATACCCACAACCTTGACGCTCACGCCTTATACGAATTCCGGTTCTATCTGGACTTTTTGCTTGAGGAAATCGTACACCTTTCGGATCAGGTAGCGGTTTTTGATCTCCTCGTACTTACCCCTCTTTTTCGCCTCCTTTAGGAATTTCTCCGGATTGGGCTTGCCCTCCTCCTTCAGGTAGTTCAGGATGTCCTCGTCGGTGACCTCTATACCGTTCTCGGAGATGATCTTGGAGAGTATTATATCCCTGGCAACGAGGAAGACGGCGTTTTGCATGGCCACCTCGTCCAACTCCTCAGGTGGAACGCTGCCGGCCATCTGCGGCTTTATCTCCTGATAGGCTTTGTATACCAGCGTGGGGGGTGGTTCAAAGGGTGAAAGCCTCAGGATCTCCTGAATTATGGCTATCTCAAGTTCGCTTTCGGATTCCCTTCTGGCCTCCTCCATCAGCTCCTCCTTTATCCTTTCACGGAGGGTCTCCGGCGTATACCCGAGCAGCTCGGCTATCTCCTCGTCTGAGGGGTACTGAACCTCAAAAACCCTTTTTATCACGTAAACCTCCTCTTCCCCCTCCTCACCCGGTAGAACAACCTCATCTCCGACCTTTTTACCCAATATGGCCGTGTACAGATCCTCATCCAGTTCACCCGATCTGACGTAAATCCTTGCCCTTCTCCTCCCGCTTTCCTTACCGTCCCTTCTGACGAAGAATTCGGCCAGGACAACGTCCCCCTCCCTCACCTCCCTCTCAACGGGTTGCAGGCTCGCATGTTCCTCTTTGAAATCCTGAATCCTCTCCTCAACGTCCGCATCGGTTATCTGCTTTATGCGCTTTTTCACCTTTATGTGGCCGAGGTCGGGTAGGGTTATCTCGGGGTATATCTCAAACTCCACCGTCACCTCGTATACGTCCTCGTTTCTGCTTTTTGCCCTCAACTTGGGAGAGGTTATGGGTATCCACCCCTTTTCCTTTAGAAACTCGTCCACCCTTTCGTTTAGGGCCTCAAGCAGCGCCCTCTCCTCCACCTCCTGATGGAACCGCTGCTTCACTATGGAGGGGGGTACCTTTCCCGGTCTAAACCCCGGTAGTTTTACCCTCTTGGCGAGCTCCCTCGCCACCTTATCCTTGTGCTTTTCAACCTCCTCAACCGGTATGACGAACCTTTCCTTCTTCAGAGACTTCCTTTCCTCCATAAGTGCCTATTCTATTGGAGAACTCACAGGGAGGCTAAAGATGTAATGGGCGGCCTTAGAATAGGCGGACTATGAGGGTAAAGACCGGGAAGTACAGGCAGGAGAGACATAAGTTCTGGCTGGATCTCGCGAAGGGGTACTGGGGTGTCAATTCCCGCAGGTTCAAGACGGCCAAAGAGACCGTCCTCAAGGCTCTAAGGCACGCGTACGCGGATCGCAAGCGCCGCAAGAGGGACTTCCGTCGCCTTTGGATTCAGAGGATAAACGCCGCCGCCCGCCAACACGGACTCAACTACTCCCGTTTCATCTACGGCCTGAAGAAGGCGGGGGTGGAGCTGGACCGCAAGAGCCTGGCATACATAGCGTACTACGAGCCTGACACGTTCGCCCAACTCGTGGATGTGGCCAAACAGCACCTCTGACGATGGAGGACGTACGCAGGGAGTTCTACGAGAGGCTGAAGGCCGTAAAGACGGTAGCCGAGCTTGACTCCCTCAAGGCGGAGTACCTCGGAAAGAAGGGGAAGATAACCCAGCAGTTGCGCAAGCTAAAGGACCTCCCCCCGGAGGAGAGGAGGAGGCTCGGCAGCGTCCTGAACGCCCCAAAGAGGGAGTTTGAGGGGGCGATAAAGGAGAGGAGGGAGGACCTCCTGGACCGGATAAAGCCCCTTGACCCCACCCTGCCCGGTCGCCCGTGGAAGGGGGGAGTCGGTTCCCTCCACCCCATAAAACTGGTCGCCAACGAGATCCTCAAGGTCCTTGAGAACATGGGGTTTGAGATCGGGGAGGGGCCGGAGGTGGAGACGGACGAGAACAACTTCACCCTCCTGAACATCCCCCAGTGGCACCCCGCCAGGGACATGCAGCAGTCCCTCTACCTCAACAACGGGATGCTCCTGCGTACCCACACCTCCCCCTTCCAGATAAGGTACATGAGGGCGCACAAACCACCCCTCAAGGCGGCCACCTTCGGTAAGGTCTTCAGGGCGGACGAGTTTGACGCCACCCACTCCCCGGTCTTCCACCAGATAGAGGGCTTCGCCGTGGATAGGAACATCAGCATCGGCTCGCTGAAATGGACCCTTGAGCAGATCGTGAAGGCCCTCTTCGGTGAGGAGGCGAAGGTGAAGTTCGTACCCTCCTACTTCCCCTTCACGGAGCCGTCCATGGAGGTGGCGGTGTGGTACAGGGGGGAGTGGTTGGAGATGCTGGGCTGCGGTATGATACACCCCAACGTCCTCAAAAACGTTGGCATAGACCCCGACCGGTGGTCCGGGTACGCCTTCGGGATAGGGGTGGAGAGGTTCGCGATGGTGAAGTACGGCATTGAGGACATACGCCATTTCTACGACAACGACGTCCGTTTCCTTGGACAGTTCAGGTACGAGAGTTGGGTCTAAGGCTCTCCGTACTGGTCCTTACGAAGGACGAGGAGGAAAACCTCCCCCGTCTGCTTGAGAGCCTAAAGCATCTGCCCGTTGATCACGAGGTCGTGGTGGTGGACTCCGGCTCAAGGGACGGTACGGTTGATGTGGCGAAGAATTACGGGGCGAGGGTGTACGTCAAGGAGTGGGAGGGGTACATAAAGCAGCGGGAGTACGCTTTGAAGCTGGCCCGCGGCGACTGGGTCCTCTTTATGGACGCCGACGAGTGGCTGACGGAGGAGGTCGCCGGGGAGATAGGTAAGGCGGTTGAGGGCGGGAGGTACGACGGCTACACCGTCCTGCGGCGGAACGTCTATATGGGCAAACTCCAGCGTATGAAGGGGACCCGCCTCTTGAGGCTCGCCCGCAGGGATAGGGCCTACATCTCCGGTAGGTACGTCCACGAGACCCTCGCCGTCCGGGGTAAGGTTGGCCACCTGAAGGGCCACATACTCCACCGCCCCTACAGGGACCTCCTCCACCACTGGGGAAAGAACACCCACTACGCTCTGCTCTCGGCCGAGGAGAAGGTGGAGGGTGGAAGACGGGCCACCTTCCTTGACCTCCTCTTCAGGCTCCCCCTGATGTTCTTCAGGTACTACGTTCTGCAGGGGGCCTTCCTTGACGGGAAGAGGGGGGTAATATACGCCCTATCGCAGGCGTGGTATCACTTCCAGAAGTACGCCATACTCTACGAGAGGGAACTGGAACGGGAGTAGAATCCCCTCTATGGTTTTCATACCCCTTGAGCTGGTGTGCGATACACCGTGCGAGAACGGGTACAACCACACTTACATTTACGTGGACACGGCGGGAAGGGTTCACACGGCATACCACAGGAAACTCAACGGTAAGTGGCAGGTCTTTTACAGGATGAGGGGAACCTCCGGCTGGGAGCCGGAGGAGAGGGTTGTGTTCACGGATACGGCAGACGCCAAATACCCCTCCGTGGCCGTCCTGAGGGATACGGTGTTCCTGGTCTGGCACGATTACAGGGTGGGTGGGATAAGCAACGTTGAGATATTTTTCAACTACAGGCCTCTAAACGGGACCTGGAGCTCTGATCAAAGGTTGACCTTTACAAACGCCGGGAACAACGGGGACAACGGCTACGTCCCAACGCTCAAGATCTCACCCGACGGCAACCTGAGGGTTGTGTGGTACGATTACAGGGACGATCCCTACGCCTACAACGCCCAGATTTACACAAAGGTTAGGGATTCCGGCGGGTGGAACCCGGACGTTCGGGTTAGCAACTCCTCGGGGAACGCCTGGTACCCCTCCTTTGACTTCGGACCGGCGGACAGCGTGATCTACGTCTGGTCCGACAACAGGGATGGTTTCTACAAAATCTACGGAAGCTTTGGCCACGGGGATTTCCCCCTTTCAACGTCCGAGGGGTACTACCCCGATGTGGTCCACGCCCACGGGAAGTACGTGGTGGTGTGGCAATCACCCGACGGTATACTCATTTCAAGGTTTCAAAACGGAGTTTGGTCGCCCCCCTTACACCTGAAACCCTCTCCCAACCCACAGAAGAACCCGGATATAACCCACTTCCCAGGGGGATTTGTGGTGGTGTGGCGCGAGGATTACGATTTTTATACGTCAAGTGTGGTGGGGGTAGTCCTGGACACCTCCCTGAACGTCCTGGACAGCTTCCGTATAACCAACTCCGGAATTCAGTCAAGACCGGTTGTGGTCGTGGACAACAGGGGTTATATGCACGTGGCCTTTGTGGATTACACCCTCGGTGGGAGTAAACCGAGGATATTCTACACCAGAAGCGTATATCCGCTCACCCTGTCGGAGATCGCTGCCCCCAGGAATAAAAACTTTAAGCCCTCCAAACGTATAGCCGGCAGGAGGGTGATCTTGGGTGGACGTTACACGGTATCGGGCAGAAGTTTGCGTTAGGCGACCTTAGAATCGCCTCCATGCACAGGACCCACACGTGCGGTGAGGTAGACGAGACCCTTCTCGGAAAGGAGATAACCGTAGCGGGCTGGGTGGTGGCCATGAGGGAGTTGGGGGGCCTGACCTTCGTCGTCCTTAGGGATCGGTACGGGAACCTTCAGGTGGTGTTTGAGGGGGATAGGCCGGACATAGCCCACGGCTACGTCGTCAAGGTCAGGGGGAAGGTCAGGATGAGGCCGGAGGACCAGTTCCGGAGCGACTGGAGGAGCGGGAAGGTGGAGGTGGCCGTGGAGGAGTACGAGGTGCTGAACCGCGCCGTACCCCTGCCCTTCCAGCCGGAGGACGACGTGAAGGCCTCGGAGGAGGCTCGCCTGCGTTTCCGTCCCCTTGACCTCCGCCGTCCCAAGATGCAGAGGAACTTCAGGGTCAGACACGAGATCAACCTCTTCATCAGGAACTACCTATCGGAGAGGGGGTTTTTAGAGCTGGAGACCCCCATACTCACCAAGAGTACGCCGGAGGGGGCGAGGGACTTTATAGTTCCGGCCCGCCTCCAGCCGGGAAAGTTCTACGCCCTGCCCCAGTCCCCGCAGTTATACAAGCAGGTCCTGATGGTGGCGGGGTTTGACAGGTACTTCCAGATAGCCCGGTGCTTCAGGGACGAGGACCTGCGGGCGGACAGGCAACCGGAGTTCACGCAGTTGGACCTGGAGATGTCCTTCGTCTCCGACCCCGAGGACGTCCTTGGACTCATTGAGGGCCTGGTAGCCGAGATCTTCAACAGGTGGGCGGGGGCGAACGTCAGTCCCCCCTTTCCGAGGCTCACCTACCGCGAGGTGATGGAGAGGTACGGCTCGGACAAGCCGGATCTTAGGTACTCCATCGCGTACGAGGACTGGACGGACAGACTTTCGGGCAAGGGGAACAGGATAATAGACTCCAACGTTGAGCGGGGGGCCAGGGTCAAGGCCCTCGTCCTGCCCGTCAGCCTAAGCCGAGGGCAGATAGACAGGCTCCTGAAGGAGTTCCAGTTCCTGTGGTTCAAGGTGAGCGGTGGGAAGGTCAGCGGGAACCTCGCGAAGTTCGTTAAGGATACGGACCTGACACCCTACGAGGAGAAGACGGTCTTCGTCTTCGTCGGTAAGGGTACCCCCTTCTACGAGTCCCTCGGTGAGTTCCGCAGGACGGTAGCCCACAACTTCCTGAAGCCGGAGAGGGAGTGGGCCTTCCTCTGGGTTAAGGACTTCCCCCTCCTCCAGTGGAACTACGAGGAGGGGAGGATAGAGCCGGCCCACCACATCTTCACCTCCCCCTACGAGGAGCATATCCCCCTCCTCTCCGAGATAGAGGAGGCCCTGAAGGAGGGTAAGGGTGGGGAGGAGATGGACGAGTTGGCCCAGAGGGTCCTCGGCAAGCAGTACGACCTCGTCATAAACGGGGTTGAGATAGGCTCCGGGTCGGTGAGGGTCCACGACCCCGACCTCCAGGTGAGGCTCCTCAAGCTCATAGGCCTGACGACAGAAGAGATAGAGGAGAGGTTCGGCTTCCTGATAAACTCCCTCCGGATGGGGGCGCCCCCCCACGGCGGCATAGCCCTCGGCCTGGACCGCATCGTGGCTATGTGCCTCGGTGAGGAGTCCATAAGGGAGGTGATACTCTTCCCCAAGACCACGACGGGGGTAGCCCTCTTTGAGGGGGCCCCTTCCAGCGTTGACCCTTCACACCTGCGCGATTTGGGTATAGAAGTGGTTGGAGGAAATGTTTAAGAAATTCTGCCTTTTTCTCTTCCTTTGGTCGCTGTTTTGGACGTTTTTGGGAGTTTTATACGTCAAGAAGGCCGGTGTGAAGGTCCTGTTCAGGGACAACAGGTACACCTTCACCCTTACCAAGGAAGGTCTCGTGAGATCGGTTAGGGAGGTGGCCAAACTCGTCGTCTTAGAGGTACACAGGGAGTACGAGGTCAGGGATACCGTGCCCGCCCTCCTCTCCGGACCTTTGAGGATAGGGGGGAGGGAGACCGTTCTGAAGTTCAACGTGGTGGTGCGCTTGGCCTTTGACGTCTCCAGGATAAGGGATGAGGACGTTGAACTCTCCTTCTCGGGGGATACGCTGATCGTTGAGGCCACCCTGCCGGAGCCCGATGTTATGGTGGAGGTGGAGAGGTGGTGGGTGGTTTCCGAGGAGGTCGGGATTTTCGGCACGCCCATGAGGTCCTATGAAACC
Source organism: Caldifarciminota bacterium (assembly GCA_027002825.1). GTDB lineage: Bacteria > Hydrothermota > Hydrothermia > LBFQ01 > LBFQ01 > JAADCS01. The sequence goes on along the minus strand of JALWZG010000082.1, from coordinate 6,504 downwards.
TCGCCCCTCTTTGACCACATAAGGAAACTCGCCAAGGGTCAGATGGAGGGCGAGATTCCCGCATGGTTCTCCGAGATAAGAAGGCGCATGGAGGAAGTGATGGGAAACCTCCTTTCCAAGATGACGGGGAAAACCGTCGTGTTCAGGGTGAAAGGGTTCAGGGTTTTACCCCAAAAGGTTGAATGAGAGCGGCCTTAGACTAACACCTTCCATGAGGAAGTTTTTGGAGATGTTCTTCCATCTGCTCTTCCTGTCAGCCGCTCTCGTGAGCGTTTTTACAACTCTGGGGATCGTCTTCATACTCCTCTACGAGAGTTCCCACTTCTTCAGGGAGGTCTCGTTGGTGGAATTCCTGACCGACACACAGTGGACGCCCCTTTTTACGGAAAAGCACTTCGGCATATTGCCACTCCTGAGCGGAACTTTCCTGACGGCGTCCATCGCCATGGCGGTTGCCCTCCCCTCAGGTCTCTTGATCGCCGTGTTTTTGAGCGAGTACGCCTCCTCAAGGGTGAGGGCCTTCGTGAAACCCGTTCTTGAGATATTGACGGCCATACCCACAGTCGTTTACGGTTATTTCGCCCTACTCTTCGTCACACCCCTCCTGAAAAAGGTCATACCTAACATGGCGGGGTTTAACGCCCTTTCCCCAGGCGTGGTAATGGGTATCATGATAATCCCCATAGTCTCTTCCCTGAGCGAGGACGCCCTGAGATCCGTTCCGAACAGCCTCAGGGAGGCCGCCTACGCCCTGGGCGCCACGAAGTTCACCACGACCGTAAAAGTGGTGATACCCACGGCTTTTTCGGGTATAGTCGCCTCCTTTATCCTCGGAATCTCAAGGGCGATCGGTGAAACCATGATCGTAACCATAGCCGCGGGGCAAAGACCCATCCTGACCCTTAACCCCCTTATACCCGTTGAGACCATGACGGCCTACATAGTCCAGATAAGCATGGGAGATGTCCCCACGGGTACGGTTGAGTATTACACGGTATTCGCCGTAGGTCTAACCCTGTTCGTCATAACGTTCGTCTTCAACCTGATAAGCTATTTCTTCAAGAGGAGGATGTGGCAAAAAGGGGTGTAGTGCGTTCAATCCGCCTTAAATGTGGGGAAGTATTGCCTGAGCTGTCTTTCCACGTTCTCAACCTCCTCCTCCATTCCCAGCCCCCTCAGAACCCTCAGATAATGCTTTGCGACGAACTCAAACTCCTTCTTGGGTATGGCGCTGATGTTCCTTATGCAATACTCATAGGAAAACTTCAGGTTCTCGTAGGCCCTCGCGTAATCCCCCATAAGACTGTAGATATAACCCCTGTCTATCATGACGAACACCCTTAGATCTTCGGCATCGGCGATTTTTAAGGCCCTCTCCAGAAATCCCAAAGCCTGCTTATACCTCCCCTCGCACGTACCCAGATAGAAGGCAAAATTCACCAGGATCTGTATTTTCAAGACCTTGTAAAGGGCGTTTAAGGTGTTGTTTATCGTCCCAAGCACAAATCCTTTGAGCCTGTGCCTGTCCCTTGGGGGGATCCGATCGTTAAACCTCAACAGGGCGAGTATCACCTGATTTGTCAGATAGCCCCTCACCTTCGCGAAGTTTTTCATCTTTTCCATGGATATGTACGCCCATTTGAGAAACCTTTCCACATCCCCTTTTTCCGTAAAATAACGGACCATGAAGTTGTAGAATTCCGGGTTTATGGACTCACCGAGGATCAGGTAGCCCTCCCATATACTCTCGTAAGCCCTGTCAAGGTTATCCCGTGTTCCATAAAAATAGTCCAGGTTGAAGTAGACCCGCCCCAGGTCAAACAGAACCCTCCCCAGAAGGGCCCTATCACCGCTTTCCCTTGCCAGTTTTAACGCCCTTTCCATGTGATCCAAGGCGGCGATGTAATCCCTCTCCACAGTTGACAACAGTAGGGCTTTCAGGGACAGCACCCTCGCACGTTCGGATGGACGTTTGGACAGGCGCAGGAGCGTGCCGAAGATTTCCTCTACAATTTCCCGAACATCTTCTACACCCCCTAAGCTGTGTTCACGGTAGAGGATCACAACGAACAGGTTGTACGCGAGCCTGTAAAGGGGTTCAAACATATCCCTTACCAGTCCGTAGACCTCCACAAGCTCATCACGGTTCTTTTCGGTCTTCACCAGGTACCCCACCTTGTCCGGATGGACCTTTATGTACTCTCCCTCGTAATCCACCAACCCCTTGACCTCGTAGGCTCTCTTGAGCCATTTGCGCGGTATGCGGAAACCCTCCGTGTGGACACCCCAATCTATCAGGAGCTTAACCGTTCTCAGAAAAGCCTTTTCTTCAACACCCAACCCCATGTAGTTCTGTTCGAGTTCTATCAAATTTCTGAAAGTCTCCCTTATATCCCTTGAGGGGGTGTTTACCTCCAACACCACGACCCCATCAAACAGGTCTTCTATCTCCAGACCTCTGGTCCTCAGAGCCTTGCCGAAGTTGGAATAATCGGAATCGGAGTTCACCACGACCATCATCCTCCTACCCTCGGAGCGGTACCTTATAACATCCTCAAGCGGTGAATCCGAATAGAACACCGCGAAATCCCTTTCGCCTTCGGCAAACCTGTAGGGTTTGGCCCCATAACCGCTGCTCTTTTCAAACTCCCTCAGCACCTCAACCTCTGTGATAAAAAACGGTTTTAAAAGCAGGACACTCCTCTGCCTCTTCGGATCGAGACCCACAAACGTGTACCTGACCACCTGACATGGGAATTTTAAGGCGGAGGCAACTGGCGATGACTCCTCCTTTTTGGGATCACCCCCTGGGAACTTTCACGCGCAGGAACAGGAGGGGGGCGTACGCACCGAAAAAGAGGATGTCAAAAACGGATGTCAGGATGGGCAGGAGGAGGGCCGGCAGTGCGCGGTGGAGGAGGTACAGGGGGGAGGAGAGGGCAAAGGCCATCAAAAAGGGGAGGAACGACCTCAAAATACCGCCCGCGGAAACCCCACAGATCCTTACACCCCACATGGATATGGGAATGGAGGATGCGTATCCCAAGGCGAGGCTCCAGGCGATCCACACTCCGTTCCTTATATCAAATAGGGCGGCGACCAGGAAGACCACGGGGATCACGATCAGACGGAATACGTCCAGGCGTGGCATACCTTTACCCTGGGATATGGGACTTACGGTGTTGGATACCATGGCCAGAAGCCCTGCAACGGATAGGGGTCTGAGGATTTCGGCGGAGTACTCCCAACCCTCTCCCAAAAAAAGGTCTATAACCTCCCTGTTGAGAAAGAACATGGGCGCGAAGAAAAGGGAGGCTATAACCATCACCGTTCTCAGGTAGATCACGTACACCCTTTCGCTGTCCTTCCCGCTTGCCCCCACAAAGTAAGGGAAGAGAACCCTTGACAACATCGCGGTTATCTGAGGGGGGGCCTGCAGGGCAAACCTCTGGGCGTTGGAATAGTACCCGAGGGAGGTCTGACCGGCTAACTTACCCACAAGTGTGCGATCCATGTACATCAGGAGGAAGTTCAGGACGAAAGTCAGGTTCACCCAAACACCGAACGAGAACATCCTCTTCAACCAAAGGATACTGTAGGAAAGACCGGGGAGGTAGGGGCGTAGGATGTAGGAAACCACGAGCTTTGTAGCGCCTGCCACTATAAACCCCAACACCAACGCCCGAAAGTCTTCAAAAACGAACGCGAAGACGAGGGATGCCAAAAAGTACATAAGGGATTCGGAAAACTCAAGGATGAATATCTTTTCAAATCTGAAAAAACGTGTGGCCTCAACTATGAGGACGGGATTCACAAAGGAGTACACGATAAAGGCGAGGGCTATCAGCCTCGTGGTGTAGGATACGTTGGCATCGTTGAAAAAACTCCCTATGAGATCCGAGGAGATGTACAGCAGGAGGGCCAAAACGAGTCCTCTGGCAACGGTGCTCCACCACAACGTGGGATAACCCCCCTCAAACCTACCGCGGTACGCCGTAAGGGCTGTCGTGAACCCCGTAAACGTCATCATGTCCAGCAGCTGGTAGGCTATAAAGGCCGAGGTGGCCACACCGAAATCGTAAGGGGAGAGTATCCTTGCCAGGACGATCGTGCGGAGAAAGGAAAAACCCTGTACGGCTATCCGGGACGAGAGTGTCCAAAAGAGGGGACCTTTCAAAGCGGCTATTATGAGGGGGATGGGAGAAGTGGGCGGTGGAGGATTCGAACCTCCGACCCCCGGTTTGTAAGACCGGTGCTCTCACCGCTGAGCTAACCGCCCAAGATAGAACACCCAACCGCCTCTGAGTGGTGAGCTGCTATTATAAAGGTGTAGGGTGTACGGACGGCTTTAGGACCATCCGTGCCGTATCACCTCAACCTCCGGGTAGTGCGCCCGCAGCGTCTCGTAGAACTCGGCATATAGCCCTCCCTCCCTTATGAGTCGCACCCATCGGGGGAATGCCCTCAGAGTCCGGAGGTTTGGGTTCTTGAAGGGGGAGAGCAGCTCGGCGTATCTCACCTGAACTCCTATGTCCTTGAGTTCCCCCAACACTTCGCCCAGGACGTCCAGGGTGTCCGGGAAGATGGGGGCGAGGAAGACGTAAGGCTCAAGGCCCGCCTCCTTCAGCATCCTGAGGACGTTGAGACGGACCCGCAGGGGAGGGGACTTAGGCTCCACCTCCCGGAAGTACGCATCTCTCAAAACGGAGACGCTTATGCCGACGTCTGCCTTCAGTTGGCGAAGGAGGGGGACGTCCCGTAGGACAAGGGACGAGCGGGTTAGGAGGCCCACCCTCAAATTCGGGGCGAGTTTCAGGATGATCCGGAGGACCTCCCGCGTCAGGCCAACCCTCGCCTCCAAGGGCTGGTAGGGGTCGGTGGCCGAACCGATGAGGACGTACTTGCCGTAGAAGTGCCAAGGTTTTCTCAGCTGACGTACGAGGGCGGATAAAAGGTGAGACTTGGGCAGGGTGAAACTCCCCCACTCCTGTGGCCTCCTCCCCACGGCCCTGGCCATATAGCTGGCGTAGCAGAACTTACACCCGAAGCCGCAGCCGATGTAGGGGTTGATGACGTAATCCACCCCCGGAATACGGGAGGGTACCAGGGCCACTCTCATAAGGGCAACCGACGATTTTAAGGGAAAACAGCCCCTTTTACACAGGGAATTTTTACGTTGCAACTACCACACAAACCTTTGATATACCCCCTTAACATAACGGTCCCATGATGAGGAGAATAGCGGTTATACTTCCGTTAGCGCTTGCGGGTGTGCCGGCCTACGCTTACGAGACGGCTGGCAAGTTCGGCGTAGGGGCTGGTTTCTCCCTCATCCCCTTCCTCCCCAACGCCAGTGTTGTATGGGGTATTACAAATGTCATAACTTTATCCCCGTCGTTTACCATTCTTTCAATATCCCCATCCGATGGCCCCTCGGGAAACCTCATATCCATCGGAGTTGATACCTACCTCCCCGTCATCAGGGCGGATAGGGCGAACTTCAACGTGAAACTGGGCGGCTACTTCCTGACATCCAACGAAAACCTCTTCAATACGACTACCACTGCGGCAAACTTCGGTTTTGGTATTGAACACTTCGTAAACGATAACTTCTCCGTCTATATAGGTGCAAGGAGCATGTTCCTCCTCACAAGACCGGCGACCGGGGGAGCAAGCACTACGATAATCGGCCTCACGTCGCAGTTCCTGGACTTCAGGATGACCAACTACCTGAGGTAGCCATGACTGGGCTTTACATAGGCATCGGGACGTCCGTTCTGCCCTTCCTCCCGGCCACGCGAGTTGGATACCACGTGGGTGAGAGGTTTGCCGTAGAGGGGGGAGGGGGACTGTACACCTTCAACAGCAGGTCGGAATCGCCCTCCTACTACTCCGATTCCCTCATGGACGTAAGTACCCTATCCGGAAGGCTTGTGGTCTTCAACCTTCCGCTGCGCATAAAACCCTTCTCATCCGAAAGGGCATTCCTGAGTCTTGACGTAGGTCCGAGGGTGCTTTTCCTGAACGCCGTTCAGAAGGATTCCATCCTTGATGTGTGCTACACGGATACCCCTCCGTACTACACCCTCTGCTACCACACGACGGGGAGCGAAATCAGTATGAGCAGCTTTGGGGTGGTCTTCGGACTCGGCGTTGAGTACTTCATAACCTCCGGACTTTCACTCTACGCCGGTGTATCCTCATCCTATATGGCGATAAACATAGGGGGCAAGAGCATAGACAGGTGGTATGCGGACAAGGTCAGGGACGAATCCCAGGAGTTCTCACCCTCCAAGTTGAGCATATTCTCCCTCGGAACGTCCAACATCAACCTCTCGCTCAACGCCCACCTGAAGTGAGGGGGCCGCCTGGCCCCCTCTTTCACTCCATGTCCTCCCACGTATCTATCTGGGCCTTCTGGAGGCGGCCGGAGTAGTCAATGTAGACCGTCTTAAGCTCGGTGAAGATCTCGTACACCGTCCAGCCACCTTCTCTGTGGCCGTT
>JALWZG010000081.1 GCA_027002825.1 Caldifarciminota bacterium | reverse complement strand
ACCTCCAGCCCCCTGGCGAAGTTCTTTGTGCCGTCCAGCGGATCCACCACCCACCTCGTCCCCCCCTCCGCCCCTCCCGTCCCCTCACCGAAGAAAGGGATTCCGGGAAACCTCCTTTGTAGTTCAACCTTTATGTACTCCTCCGCCGCTATATCCGCATCCGTGACTATGTCCCGCACACCCTTCCTCTCAACCCTCAGCCGCCTTCCGAAGTGGTCCAGAAGTATTCTCCCAGCCCCTTCGGCCACCGGGATCACTCCCTTTACGGTATCCCCCAGCTCCTTGAAATCCATAGCCGTGATTCTACCCCTGAGCGTTCGGCCGATCAGCGTGTCTCCAACCACCTACCCATGGAGACGTATTTCTTAAACCTTTGTCTCTGAAGTGTGAAGGCCGACTTCCGTTTCAGCTCCTTTAAGGCCTTCAGGAACGTCCTCTTGATCCTGAGGGCCACGGTCTTGGGATCCCTGTGCGCCCCTCCAAGGGGTTCCTTTATTATCCCGTCAATCACGCCGAATTCGTAAAGGTCCTGGGCGGTTATCTTCAGGGCCTCGGCCGCTTCCTTGTTCTTACCCGCATCCTTGAACAGTATGCTGGCCGCCCCCTCCGGTGAGATCACCGAGTATATGGAGTACTCCAACATGTAAACCCTGTCGGCCGCCGCGAGCGCCAGGGCCCCACCGCTTCCCCCCTCACCCGTTATGAAGGCCACGCTCGGAACGCTGAGCTCAAGCATTCTCTTTATGCTGTAGGCGATGGCGGAAAACTGCCCCCTCTCCTCCGCCCCTATGCCGGGGTAAGCCCCAGGCGTATCGACAAGGGTTAAAACCGGAAGTTTGAGCTTGTCGGCGAGGTTGAACAGCCTTATGGCCTTTCTGTACCCTTCTGGGTGGGCCATGCCGAAGTTCCTTTTGAGGTTCTCCTCCGTATCCCTTCCCTTCTGTATACCTACAAGCACAACACCGTACTCCTCCACCTTGGCAAGACCCGCTACCACGGCCGAATCGTCTCCGAAAAGCCTGTCCCCGTGGAGCTCCACAAAGTCCTCGCAGATGTAGGGTATGAGGTCAAGGGGTTTGGGCCTTTCCGGATGACGGGCGAGCTGGACGATCTGCCACCGTGTCAGGTTGGAGAAGATGTCGTGTTTCAGCCTCTTCACCTCCTTTTCCAGGGATTTTATCCTCTGGAGAATCTCCTCGTTCTGCTCCTCCTCGTACCTCTTCTTGAGCCTCTCAATCTCCTCCTCCAGAAGACCTATGGGTTTTTCAAAGTCAAGGTACCTCATTTGGGGAGGGATTTTAACGCCGGTGCGCACCGGGAGAATGGCCGGTTGCAACCTTAAAATGGAGGCATGCGAAAGATCCTTTTGGGCGCAATCCTGCTCTCCTGCACCAGCACGCCGCAAGAGGGCAAAAAACCTGAGAAAAAACCGGATTTCCATTTCATCGGAAGCGTCTACATGATGGGAAAACGGGCGGGTTGGGAGGAGATAAAGGCCTACAGGAAAGCAGACGGGTGGAGGTTTCAGGAGGAGATGTACATAAAGGTTATAATGCTCGGCCTGGTCAAGGAGATGAGAACCCAGCTGAGGGCCGAGATCGACCGGAACGGAGGTGTGGAGGACTTGACCTTCCTCATGACCACACAAGACGCCACGGTTGAGGCACAGGGAAAGGTTAAAAACGACACCTTTTACGTATCTTACAAACCCATAAGGGGAACACCCCAAAGCTTCAAATACCCCCTCCACGGGCCGCTTTTAACCCCGCAGACCTTTGTCTTCGCCGCCACCGTAGGTCTTCTGAAAGAGGGGGATTACTCCTACTTTGACCCATCCGTGGCCTCCTTTATGCCAGCGAAGGTTGAGGCCGAGAGGGAGGGGGTTTGGAAGTTGGACGCACAGGGTATAATCGTCAGGGCGCACACGGAGGACGGCAAACTCGTCCTCCAAAACCAACCCTTGAAGATGGACATAGTGGCGGAGCCTCCTGAAAGGGCAAAGGCGCCCTTCCAACCCTTCAACGTACTCTCCCTCTACGCCATAAGGCCGAAGGGTGAACCGATAAGGGACCTCAAAAGGTTGACCCGCCTTGACATAAAGCTTTATCCGGTGAAGGGAAACCTACGTCTTGAGATAGCGAATCAGAGAATCCTGTGGTACAGGGCCGACACCTACGCGATAACCGTACTCTACCCCAAGGGTTTCCACTCCTACTGGGAAAGGGTTAAGAAACACTTTAAGGGTATGCCCTGGAGGGTACCGGACAGCCTGAGGGTTTACCTACAACCCACACAGTTCTTGGAGGTGGACGACCCGGAGGTGCGCCGGTTGGCACAGGAGATAACCTCGGGTAAGGAGACACCGTTTGACAAGGCCAAGGCCATAATGGACTGGGTCTACACAAACCTGGAGAAGAGGGGCTCCGTGACCATACCCACGGCAAAACAGGTTCTCAGGGACAGGTACGGGGATTGCAACGAGCATGCGACCCTGTACGCAGCCCTCGCCAGAGCCGCCGGAATACCGACGGATATAGTCGTAGGCCTCGTCTATCAGGGTGATGGGTTCTACTACCACGCCTGGAACATATCCTGGCTGGGGAACGGCTGGATTCCCGTTGACCCCGTTTACGGTGAGTTTCCGGCCCGTCCCTACAGGATAGCCCTACAGAGGGGTAGCATAGAAAAGCAGGCCACCATAATGGCCGTAATAGGTTTGCTGAACATAGAGGTTTTGAAGGTGGAACACGAAAGGTGATACCCCCACGGCTTTAAAATACGCAGCAGATGGTATCTTCGTCCCTGAGGGAGTGCGACCTCTACAGACCCCTGAGGGGGGGTGGGGTTCAGTGTGTGGCCTGCCACCACTGGTGTGCCGTAAAACCGGGGGAATCGGGGAAGTGCGGGGTCAGGAGGAACTACGATGGCAAGCTCTACCTCGTCACCTACGGAAAGGCGGCGGCCGTACACGTGGACCCCGTGGAGAAGAAGCCCCTGTACCACTTCCTACCGGGTGAGGGTATACTCTCCTTGGGTACGGTGGGGTGCAACTTCCGATGTCTCTTCTGCCAGAACTGGGAGATAAGCCAGCTGAGGGAGTTTTACGTGAACCCTGAAAGCGGTGAGGCCGACAGGTTTATCGGTTACGATTGGCCACCTGAAAGGGTGGTGCGCACAGCCGAGAGCTACGGCGTCCGTCTCATAGCCTACACCTATAACGAACCCGTGGTCTGGGTGGAGTACGCCCGCGATATATCCGTCCTCGCCGTTGAGCGGGGTATGAGGAACGTCTTCGTCTCCTCCGGCTTTGAGACACACCACGCCTGGGATTACATGGACGGGCTTTTGCACGCGGTAAACCTGGACCTCAAGGGTTTCAACGAGGGGTTCTACAGGAATATAACCGGGGGTAGGCTCAAACCCGTCCTACGGAACATAGAGTACCTCGGCGGTGAGATCTGGCCGAAGGTTTGGATAGAGGTCACCACCCTCGTGATAGACGGATACAACGACTCGGAGGAAGAGCTGAGGGGTATAGCGAGGTTTCTGGCATCCGTGAATCCCAACATCCCCTGGCACGTCACGGCCGCCCACCCCGATTACAAGATGCTCCACATAAGACCCACCCCTCACTCCACCCTGATAAGGGCCTACGAGATAGGGAAGGAGGAGGGCCTGAAGTTCGTCTACGTCGGGAACGTCTACGATCCGGAGAGGTCCAGCACCTACTGCCCGAAGTGCGGTACACTCCTGATAGGACGGATGGGGTACAGGGTGGTTGAGGTTTGGAAGGAGAGAGGTGTGTGCCACAGGTGTGGCGAAAGGATACCGGGGGTTTGGAAATGACGCGAAAACCTGCCGTTGCCGGGACGTTCTATCCCGAGGATCCCGAGGTTTTGAAAAGGACGGTTTTGGACCTGCTGGAAGGGGCAGAAGTGGTGGCCGAAATCCCACCGAAGGCAGTGGTATCCCCGCACGCGGGTTATGTGTACTCCGGGCCGTTTGCGGCCTACGCCTTTAAAGCCCTGATGCCGGCGAGGGGAAGGACACCCACCGTTTTCCTTTTGGGCCCGGCCCACTTTGTGGCCTTCAACGGGGTCAGCACGGGGCCGTTTGATGTGTGGGAAACCCCTCTCGGCGAGGTCGCCGTGGACGTGGGGAGGGTTGAGGAGCTCCTATCCCTTGGGCATCCCTTCACGGACGTGGCCGATCCCCTCCTCCCCGAACACTCCCTTGAGGTGGAGCTCCCCTTCCTTCAGGTTGTCCTCGGCGACTTCAACCTCGTCCCCCTCGCCTTCGGCATAGTCAACCCCCTGTTGGTGGCCAGAAGGCTTTTGGGTGTCCTGAGGGAAGGGGACCTGATAGTGGTGTCCACCGACCTTTCCCATTACCATCCCGACCCCGTCGCCCGTCGCCTGGACGGTGAGACTCTCCGGGTTGCCCTTGAAAACGACGCGGAAACCCTGCTTGAGCGGGAGGCCTGCGGCAGGTACCCGTGGTCCACCCTCGCCGCGATGGCCCGTGAAAAGGGCTGGAAGCCCACGCTTTTGGCGTACGGCACAAGCGCGGATACGGCGGGGGACCCCCGTTCCGTTGTGGGGTACGCGGCCTTGCGCTATGACGTTCCCCGAACCCCTCTGGCTTAGAATACCCGGATGAGGAACGTGCTGTTGTGGGTGTTTTTGTTTCTGCTCCTCCTGAGCGGTGTGCTTGTGGCCGTCCGCCTCACCGTCAAACTCGGACTCACGGGTACAGGGGGGAACGTCCTCTACGTGGAGATAGACGGCCCCATAGACGACAAGAGGGTACCCGAGGTGGCCGAGTGGATATACACGACCCTTGAAAGGGACAGGTTTAACCGCATCAAAGGTGTATTCGTGTACATAAACAGTCCGGGAGGGAGCGCGGCGTCAAGCGAAGAGGTGTACCAGGCCCTAAAGGCGGCGAGCAAGAGCGGCAGGAAGGTGGTGGCGTACATACACTCCATCGGCGCCTCAGGGGGATACTTTGTTGCCTCTGCTGCGGACAGGATCGTGGCCAACCCGGCCGCCCTTACGGGTTCCATAGGTGCGATAATCGTCATACCGGAGATAACGAAGCTCTCGGAGAAGCTGGGCGTATCCTGGGATATATACAAGTCGGGTAAGAACAAGGACCTGACCCAACCCTTCAAAAGGAGAACGGAGGAGGACAGCGTCCTGCTGACGGAGTTGGCGAAGGAGATCTGGAGGGTCTTCCTGAAAAGGGTTGCCGAGGGCAGGGGAAAGGGTGAGGAGGATCTCCTGCCCATAGCCGACGGAAGGCTGTTGACCGCGAGCGAAGCCCTGAAGTGGGGACTCGTGGATACACTTGGTACAAAGCACACGGCCGTTGAGATCCTCAAAAGGGACCTCGGACTGAAGAAGGTCAGGTTCGTAAAAAAGAAGAAAAAGAAAAGACTTCTGCAACAGATCCTTGAAGGGGGAGGACTTTTGGGGGACCACGTGGTCGATTGGATGATACCGAGGGCGAACTTTTGAACATGGAAAGGGTTCTCATAACGGGTGTGGCGGGCTTTATCGGAAGCTACGTGGCCGAAACCTTTCTCAGAAAGGGGTTCTCCGTTTTGGGTGTTGACAACCTTGACCCCTACTACCCGCTTGAGTACAAGAAGGTCCACCTGAAGAGGTTGACGGATTTCCCCGGCTTTCGCTTTTTCAGGAGGGACTTCTCGGAGGATCCCCTGGACGACCTGATGGAAGGTGTTGCCGGTGTTGTGCATATCGGGGCGAAGGCGGGTGTAAGGGCGAGCATAAGGGATCCGGAATCCTACTTCCGGACCAACACCATAGGAACCCTGAGGATAGTTGAAACCATGAGGAGGAAAGGGGTTCGGAGGATGGTGATGGCCTCCACCTCCTCGGTTTACGCCGGACACACACCCCCCTTCACGGAGGACATGAAGACGGACAACCCCATATCCCCCTACGCCGCCAGCAAAAAGGCCGCTGAAAACCTCCTCTACACATACCACCACCTGCACGGGATGGACTTCTTCATCCTCAGGTACTTCACGGTCTACGGTCCGGAGGGCAGACCGGATATGAGCGTTTTCAAACTCCTCTACGCTGCCTTCTCGGGGGAGGAGTTTCCCCTTTACGGCGACGGAGAGCAGAAAAGGGGGTTTACCTACATAGAGGACGTTGCGAAGGCCACCTTCTTGGCCTTTCAAAACGTTAAAGGCTACGAGATAATAAACGTGGGCAACCCCCGTAGACACTCCCTGCGCAGGGTGATCTCCCTCGTTGAGAGGTACTCCGGCAGGGAGGTCAGGTTGAGGAGGATGCCTCCCAACAGGGCGGACATACCGGAGACGGAGGCGAACACGGAGAAAGCCGAGAGGCTTCTGGGGTGGAGACCTGAGACAACCTTGGAGGAGGGGATTGAGAGAACGGCGCGTTGGTTTGAGGAGAATTGGGAGAGCATAAGGGGTATATTTCCGGCTATGCCCGACATCTGAATCACGGTTAAAATCCCATGTGCTTTTCCTCTTAGGCGCCTTAAAGGAGGACACCCTCCTAAAGCTGTTTGAAGAGAGACACCTACGCAAACTCCACAACCTCGTGCGCTACGCCAAATCCCAGGCGGACCTTCCAAAGGGATACCTTTTCCCGAACTTTTACACCTTTTACGAGGGTTTGAACCTCTCTCCGGGCGTTAGGTTCTCCTACCAGTACCTTGACACCGTCAACCTAAGGCTTGAGATCAGGGAGTCGGACCTCATCCCCACCTACACGAGGAGGTACGGTCTCGGAGTGATGTGGCCGCTGTTCGATCCCCAGATTCTCTCCGTGAACATGGCCTCCCGCTACCGTTTCCTCCACGTCGTTAAAAACGCGGAGATAGAAAAGCACAACGCCAAAACGAACCTCCGTATCCTCCTGAGGATATACCTCGCCCTCAAAGCCCTCTACCTCTCGCTTGACTCCCTCTTGAGCGATGCCCACACCCTTGCGGAGTACACCGATACCCTCTTTGAAACCGGTAGGATATCAAGGGGGGAGATCGTAAGCCTGAAGATGAGGCTCCTCAGGGTAGAAGGCCTTAAGGAAAGGGTTGAAGGGGAGCTCAGACGCATAAGGGATACCCTGGTGGAGTTGACGGGGGTGGAGGTGGACGACGTGGAACTCTCGGGCGAAGACATATACTGCCTCACCTACGACTCAACCCTCCTCTACCACTCCAAGGTATGGGAGATGAGGGCGGAGGCGTTGTGGTGGATGCCCAAGGTCCTCCTCTTCGGTGAGGTGTGGGATGGGTATTCCACACCCTCTCTCCTCTCCCTCAACTCGGGTGCTGTTTACGGCCTAAGGGTCGTTATGAGGTTTGACGAGACCGGAAGGCTGAGGTTTCTGGCAAAGAAGCGGGAGCTGGAGATGCTGTCCCCCGGAGGGAGCCGTAGGGAAAGGGTGGAGACACACCCGAAGAGCGACCTCCTAGAGAGGGCGGATTCGCTTTACGAGGAGGCCAAAAGGCTTTACGAAGCGGGTAGGTTGGATTTTCCAACCCTTTTCGCGATAAGGTATGAGAGGTTTTCCCTGCAGGCGGAACACGTGCGACAGAACGTGGAACACCTCAGAAGGTCCCTCTGCTCCACCCAGTTCGGACCCCTCGCAAGGTAGGGCGGCAACTTCACCCGTATAATACCCGGTCTATGTTTACGCTCTCCAATCTGAGTCCGAATCCGGGGGCCAAGAAGAGAAGGAAGAGGGTGGGACGGGGTCCCGGCTCCGGCCACGGCAAGACGGCCGGACGGGGCCACAAGGGGCAGAAGTCGCGTGCCGGCGGAACGAAACCCGTATGGTTTGAAGGCGGCCAGACACCCATTTACAGGAGGATACCCAAGAGGGGTTTCAAAAACCCCTTTGCAAAGGTTTACGAGGTTGTAAACCTGTACCAGATAGACGCCAAGTTCTCCGAAGGGGAGGAGGTCAACCCGCAGACCTTGAAGGAAAGGGGGTTGATAAAGGGAAGACTTGAGGGTAAACTGATAAAAATCCTGGCAAAGGGGGAGATTACAAAGGCTTTGGTTTTTAAAGGTATTCACGCCTTCTCCAGGACCGCCCGTGAGAAGGTTGAAAAGGCGGGTGGGAGGATAGAGTAAATGGAAAGGCTTTGGAGGTCCCTTAGCGGTCTGTGGGAGATAAAGGAGCTGAGGGAGAGGATACTCTTCACACTCGTAGTCCTCTTCTTCTACCGTGTGGGAACGCACATACCCGTACCCGGTGTGAACTCCCACGCCCTGGTTGAGTACTTCAGGCAGGCCCTCGCCAACACGGCCTTCGGGATGTTTGACATCTTCGCCGGTGGAGCGCTATCGCGTGCCGCCATCTTCGGCCTCGGTATAATGCCCTACATCTCCGCCTCCATCGTCATACAACTCCTCGCCGCCACCGTCCCCTACTTTGAGAGGCTCCAGAGGGAAGGCGAGGCCGGAAGGAGGGTCCTAACCCGATACACCCGTTGGCTCACCGTAGCCATCTCCACCATCCAGGCCATAGGTATAACCACCTTCCTCACGAACCTCCCCCCCAGTCCCTCCGGCCAGCTCATAGTACCCAACCCCGGGCCCCTGTTCGTGATCTCCACGGTCATATCCCTTGTGGGGGGTGCGATACTCCTGATGTGGATGGGAGAGCAGATAACGGACAGGGGCATAGGGAACGGCGCCTCCGTCCTCATATTCGCCGGCTCACTTGAGTCCATACCCAACGAGATCATATCCACCTACACCCTGTGGAAGAACGGCGCGATAGAGACGCCCTCTTTGATATTCGCCCTCGCCTTCTTCCTCCTCATAACCGGAGCGGTCGTCGCCGTCACGGAGGTCCAGAGGAGGGTTCCCATAAGCTACGCCAGGAGGACGGTGGGGCTGGGACCCACCACCCAGACGGGATACCTCCCCTTAACCGTGAATACGGCCGGCGTCATGCCCATAATCTTCGCCCAGAGTATACTGCTGTTCCCCCAGACCTTCCTTACCGGAGGGGGTGGAAGGTTGGAGTTCATGTCGGGTTTGGCGGCCATGTTCCAGCCCGGCACCTGGCTCTACGATATAACCTACGCCCTCCTCATAATCTTCTTCGCCTACCTCTACACATCCATCATGTTCAACCCCAAGGATGTGGCCGACAACCTCCAGCGCAGCGGCGCCTTCATACCCGGAGTGAGGGCGGGAGAGGAGACGGCGGAGTACATTGACCGAATACTCACCCGCATAATCTTCCCCGCGGCCGTCTTCTTCGCCCTCGTCGCCATAGTCCCCTATCACATATCCAAGGCCATGAACGTCCCCATTTACTACGGTGGGACGAGGCTGCTCATAATTGTGGGTGTGGCCCTAGACCTGCTGCAGAAGATCAACTCCTACCTCGTGATGTACAGGTACGATAGCCTCCTCGGAAAGGCGAAGGTGAGGTCATGGCGCACAACGGGTATAGGATAGTCTTTCTGGGTCCCCCCGGTGCGGGGAAGGGTACGCAGGCCTCCCTCCTCTCGCAGAAGTACGGTATAAAGAAGATCTCAACCGGGGACATCCTGCGGGAGGCCGTCAGGAGGGGCAGTGAGCTGGGGAAGAAGGCCAAAAAGTACATGGACGCCGGGGAGCTGGTCCCCGACGACATCATAATAGGGCTAATAGAGGAGCAGATAGAGGGGATAGACTCCTTCATCCTTGACGGTTTTCCCCGCACCATAAGGCAGGCCGAGGCCCTGGACGACCTCCTCGCCGAGAGGGGGAAACCCCTCACCCACGTCGTCTTCGTGAGCGTTCCGGACGAGGAAATCGTCAGGAGGTTGACGGCCCGCCGGATTTGCCCCAACTGCGGTGCGGTTTACAACATGGTTTACAGTCCCCCAAAGAGGGACGAGCTCTGCGACGTCTGCGGCACTCCCCTGGTGCAGAGGTCGGACGACCGAGAGGACGTCATAAGGAACAGGCTCAGGGTTTACGCCGAGAACACCGCTACTCTGATAGACTATTACAGGGGAAAGGGTATCTTCTACGAGGTAAACGGCTTGGGAAGGGTTGAGGATGTTCTAAGTAGAATTGAAGAGGTGTTGAAGGTACAACGCACTTGAAATCCCGTGGTGGGCAGCCTTAAAATAAAATGTCATGCTATGGATTTTGGCTTTTTCGTTGGAGGAGAAGGTTGTGTACATCTTCCAGAAAAAATACTCCCTCGGCAAAGAGGAGGCGAAGGGTGTTGTGCTTTCCGAACCGGATGAGAAGCTGGCCGAGGAGATATCAAGGACCTTCAACCTGCCCTACAAAGACGCCCTACACTACGCCCGGAAGGTGAAGCGCTCCCTCCTGTTGGGAAAGGACAAGTCCCCTTCAGACGGTGTTAGTCCCTTCCTGACGTATGTTGGTTGCGGCTCTACGGTTCAATACTGGCAGTGGGGAACGGACGCCACGATACCGGCCGGGTGCGACGGAGCGGATCGCTGTTGGGGAACCGTCCTCGGAGGGAGCTATAACAACAACATGAACGATACGCTCTACTCACCCGTTATAAACGCCTCCGGATATGACGCCCTCTCCCTCACCTTCAACCACTACTACTACACCGAGTCCGGTTTTGACGAGGGATACGTGTTATGCTCCCCCGATGGCGGAAACACGTGGAGCGTCGTGGGGGGGCCGTACACGGGGGGACCGGTGGGTTGGACATCCGAGACCCTTGACATAAGCGACTGTGGAAACTCCCCCAACCTCAGGATAGCCTTCGTCTTTCAGAGTGATGCTTCCACCACATATGACGGTTGGTACATAGACGATGTGACGGTTATAGGACGGGATCTGGTTTCCCAAACCATCCTCTACTCCTCCTCCTTTGAGGGTCTGGACGACGGTGACCTCATCCCCGTATCAACGGGAGGTGGAAGCGCCCCTTGGCAGCGCGGCGCGCCCACGTCCGGCCCAGGGTCCGCCCTCTTCGGAAGCAACGTTTGGGCCACAAACCTCGCTGGAGATTACAACACCAACGCGGACGAGGCGATACAAAAACAAACCCCCGTGGCCCTAACCGGAGGCTTCTCCACGTACACCTTGAAGTTCTACCACTGGTACGATACCGAGACGGGTTATGACTCCGGATGGGTTGAGATTTCAACCGATGGGGGTGCAACGTGGAACCAAATATCCCCCTCCTACAGGGGGCAGAGTACCGGCTGGAGCGCTGCGCGCCTTGATCTGACACCTTATGCCGGGAGCAGCGTACTCTTCAGGTTCAGGTTCCAGAGCGACGGCTCCGTCGTGTACTCGGGCTGGTACATAGACTCCGTGAGCGTAAGAGGGGAAACCTACGGCCCAGCGGTCACTTTGACCTCCTACGATTTCAACGCCAGCGACGGTGGCTTTACGGCCACTATCCATCCGACAGTTTCCCACTACAGCATAACGAACGACTACCTTGAGTGGTGGCTTGACATAGACCCCACCAACGAGCTCGGAACCTATACCGCCCGCACCGGAACATCCCACACGTATCCCGGCATAACCCTCCTGTACGGCGCGCAGTTCTCAACCCCCGATGCCTGGAGCAGCTGGACCACGATACACTCCCTCAACACCAACACGGATTACACGGGGAAGAATGACACCGCCACACCACCCGCCGGTTTCACACAGGAATATCTCAAGAAATACGTTTCCCAGGTCATATGTGAACCTTCCGTTCCGAGGGTGACCTTCGTATACGATATAGTCAACGGTGCCGATAGCCTGACGGTGAAGGAGATCTTCTGGATAACGGGCAGCTCCACGAACACATCACGTCTGTGGCACAAGACGGTCGTAATAAACAACTCCTCCTCCTGTGCGAGTGTGGGCGTCAGGTGGCTTTACGACACACACGTGGACGCCACGGATCACCCCGCCCATTATCAGTGCGATTACTACCCGGCCTACTCCCTGAGCTGCGGCCCCCAGATAACCACACCCGTTCAGGTCGGACCCCCTCTCCCGGCTACGTTTGACTTCCTGAGGGAGTCCGATACGGATCCCCCTTCCGGCAGCAAGTACCACCTCTTCTCCGTCGGAGGGGACGGTACGACCGTCACACCTCCCGACTTCGTCTACCACGCCCGTTGGCCCAGCCCGTACGCCCACGGCAACACCTGGACCTATACCCTCTCAAGCGAAGATATAAGCGTAGGTTCAGGCTCGGACAACGCCTTCGTCTACTTCTGGGAGCCACCTTCCTGTATACCTCCCGGAGATAGCCTTATCGTTGATGGTTTCATGGGATCGCTTGACTCACCGCTCGTGGGCGAGGACGGTCTGGGTGCGGATGAGATCTCACCCGCGGATCTAAAGGACGGTCGTATAACGGTTTACGATATAACCGGGAGGAAGGTATACGAGGGAAAGGCGGAAGGTCTGAGGCTTAAGAGGGGCGTGTACTTCGTGCGGACCGGCAGAGGGGTAAAGCGGATGGTGGTCAGATAGACCCGTCCGCTTGAACTGTTTCGGCCGCAGCTGTACAATACGGGCTGCGGGTTATGGGTTTTGTGTTCTGGTATCTCGGAAACGGCGCGGAGTACGCTCTTCATCCGAAGAGCGTGGGTATATACCACAGGGAGTATTTCGTGGGATTCAGACAGGAGGAGGTATCCTTCGCCACCGACAGGATCATGGGAAACCTCAAGGCGGGCTACCTGACGGGTATACAGCGCACGGATGAGAACGGCGATATTGTCGGGGATTACGATGCCGTCTTCGTCGGAGCGAACCTCATATTCATGAACGCACCCCTGGGGTCCGCGGGATGGAGTTTCGGCATAGGACCGGGTGTTCTCTCCTCGCGCATATACAACTACACGGATTACGCCTTCACCCTCAACGCGGCGGTTGTGGGAAACCTGAAGGGTGGGGATGTGCTTCTCCTACTCCAGAACATAGGTTACGGTAGGGTGCTACCCACACCGGAGCTCTACGTGCGCGGGATGACCCGGAACGACAACTTCCGGTTCGGCCCCTTCCTCAGACTGTTCGGGGACAGGGACATAGACGGCGGTTTTATCTTCTCGGGTACGTTTTCCATCCTGAACATGAGGGTATCCCCCTCCCTGAAAAACGCCCTTGTGGGCATGTCCTTGGAGGTGGGACCTTTGACCTTCGCTTACGATTACTCCTACTACTGGATAGGTTATTCAACCCATCGCATAGGTTTCAACATATCCTGGGGTAGGCAGAAGGCCCTTGAGGAAAAGATAAGGGAACATGAGAGGAAACTGGAGGAACACGAGAGACGTATAGCATCACAGGAGAGGGAGATCAGAAACCTCAAGGGGAAGATAGAGAAGCTTGAGGGACAGGCGCGGACCTACGCCCGAAACCTCGTCAAACAGGCGGAACAGGAGGAAGATCCGGCCATAGCCCTGCAAAAACTGGAGATAGCGTACGCCTTTGACACCACCCTGAACGTCCAGAGGAGGATAATGGCCCTGAAGCAGAGGGTGGTTGACAGGAAGAAGATGTCCGGGATCAGGAGGGTTGAAGTTCTCATGAAGAACGGCCTCTACTCGGACGCCCTTGCCAACACCCTACTCCTCCTTGAGGAGTTCCCCGACGACCCGGAGGTGCTCGCCCTCTACAGGAGGGTAAAAAGGGCGGTTGAATCCCGGAAGAACGCCGAGAACATAAAGAGGAAGGCCGAAAAGAAGTACAGCGAGGGCAAGCTTGAGAGGGCGAAAAAGCTGATAGAGCGGGGTAGGTACGTTGAAGCGGCCAGAATCCTGAACACCCTCCCCACGGATGCCGAGAAAATCCGCCTCATGAAGGAGCTCAGGGAGGCGGCCCAGAGGTACGTTGAGACGGCAAAAGGACACATAAAGAAGGAGGACTGGGCGAGGGCCAAATACTACCTTGAGAAGTCCCTCAAGGTTTACCCCCTGACCGAGGCCTCCGCCCTCCTATCGTACGTTGAGGGTAAGATGAAGAAAAGCGCCCACCTGCACTACCTGAAGGCCCTTGAGCTTTACCAAAAGGGGGACATAGTCGGGGCGTTCGCCCACATCAAGGAGGCCTATCTCCTTGACCCGAAAAACGAGCGCTACAGGAACGTGTACTTCAGGTTGAAGACCGCCTTAAAGGAGGATTGAGATGTTGGTGTTGCTCCTCTCGGATGTGTTTCTCACGAGGGAGTACCGGTTTGGGATCTACACCGTGGATGTCCTTGACGCCGTCCGGTACGGCGATCGCTTTGTACACTCCGTAGCACAGCCAGGTGTATCCATACTGATGGCCACCGACAGTGTGGGAAACGTGTTGGAGGTCGTGAACTTACCGACATCTGTCGGCAACGTCAAAAGGTTGAAACTGCGGGGCAACGCGCTATGGGGGATTACCGACCACAACGTTTTTTCCATATCCTGGCCCAACAACGCGACGGGTGTTGGTTTTACAAACGATACGGTGGTGGCCGTTCTACCCGTCGGTGGTGATACGGCCGTGGCCCTCCTGTTCGACTTTTTCAACGATTTCTACAGGCTGATAGTCATCGTCGGTGGTGATACCGTAAAGGTGTTGAACATGGGCAACATCGCGCCGGACAACGGATACGCCCTTGGGGATTTGGGTTTTATCCCGCCTGCGGCCGTTGTGGCCGCCTTTCTCGTAGATGAGAACAACCTCTACGTGATGAGCATGAGCGTTGATCTGAACAGCATATCCTGGAGGAGGGTGGTTGAGGTCTCA
Source organism: Caldifarciminota bacterium (assembly GCA_027002825.1). Lineage (GTDB taxonomy): Bacteria > Hydrothermota > Hydrothermia > LBFQ01 > LBFQ01 > JAADCS01. The sequence goes on along the minus strand of JALWZG010000081.1, from coordinate 30,198 downwards.
TTTCCCTTTAACTTTTCCCAGAACGGTGTGTACCTTGACGTCCTACCCGATGGCAAGATCGTGGTGGCCTATACGGTGGACAGCGCCTCCTACGCACGTTGGGCCTACACCCTTTTCTCTCCGGGTGGAAACCACATAAGGACGTCTATGCTCTACCCCACCTCCTCACCCACATCCCACCACTACGTGCGCGGCGTCAGGGTCTTGGACAACGAGAGGTTCATCCTGTTCGGCTCATTATCCGCTCCGGGGACATACGGTGGGGTTGCCGTGGTGGACACGTCCGGTAGGGTGCTCTCCTCTTACACCTTTACGTCCTCCTCTTACATCGCCGCTATCTCCTCCACACCTTCCAACCACGTCCTGGTCGGAAAATCCTTCACGGCTACGTCCGCCGTGTTCCTAAGACAGTCTCCGGGCTTCGGGCCGTGTGATACCGCCTCCGTACCCATGGACACCGCAACCCTTCCCGTCTCAACATCAGGTTTCAACCTGATGACCTCCTCATCCCCAATCCTGTACAACAACACGTCCTACCCCCTCTCCCCCACAACACCTCCCAGTGTATCCGTGAACTGCTCCACATCCGTCGCCCTGATTGACACGCTCTCCCCCACCGTCTCCTCCACGTATCCGCCCGACGGCGCCACAGGTGTTCCGGAGACGACCACCGTATGGGTGGCCTTCAGCGAACCCGTCGATCCGGCCACCTTCAACACCTCTACGGTCTCCATAACACCTCCGGTTTACTTCACGACCTCCTGTACCGCTCCGGACACGTGCGTGATAAACCATTCCCCCTTCCCAAACGACACCCTCATAACGGTAAGGCTGAGCGCCGGTATTACGGACACGGCCGGGAACGGCCTCGTGCCGTACACCTTCTCCTTCCGCACGGCCCCGCTTCCACCCCCCGGCACACTTTTCGTAGTCCTGACATCACCCGACAGCGGTGAGATCAACGTTCCGCTCAACGCCAACATCGGTGTGTGGTTCTCCGACGAGGTGGACACTTCATCCGTAAACGTCGGGTCAATAAGCGTACGCGGGTGGGACGGCTCCTCTGTGCGGAACTACCCCTTCTCCGTGACCTGTCCCACCAACCTGTTCTGCGTCCTTGACCCCTCATTTCTCTTCCGCCCTTCGGAACTGGTGACGGTTGAGTTTACGGACAGCGTAAGGGATCTCAGCGGAACCGTTCCCCTCACGCCAAGGGTCATAACGTTCCACACGCAGGAGGTTGACACGCTCAGACCGGTTGTGGTCTTCACCGTACCCGACAGCGGTGCGACCGGAGTCCCCACCAACACCAACATCGCCGTACAGTTCTCCAGGGACATGGACACCACAACCCTCTCCGGGAACGTCCTCATAACGGGAAGCATCTCAGGTTCACACGGCTACTTTTACAGCTGCCCCACGCCCGACTACTGCACGCTTGACCCGTACCCCGACTTCACGGCCGGAGAGGAGGTGAGCGTTGAGTTTACGGACGCCGTTTTGGATGAGGACGGTAGGAGGCTGGTTCCAAAAACGGTGAACTTCACGGTGGGCAGCGGTCAGGACAACACGCCTCCGGACGTGTACATAATTTCACCCGCGAACGATACCGTGGCGCTTTACAACGCCGGAGATGTGATCAGGGCGCACGTGAGCGATCCCGGAGGTGTTCAGAGGGTGGACTGGGTGCTTTTGGACCAGACCTACAGCAAGCCCACCAACTGTGACGGCAACCTGTACACCGATCCCGACACCTCCTGCATGGCCATGCCGGGTGTACCCACAGGTGTGTACCTCCTGAAGGCCTTCGCCTACGACCGGAGCAACAACGTGGGGTACGATAGCGTATGGGTGGCCTTCAACGACACCGTGCGTCCCCACCTACTCCTGAGTGAGCCTTCTGACGGAGATGTCGGGGTTTCACCCCATACGGACATAAGACTCGTCTTCTCCGAGGAGATGGATACGACTACCCCCGGCGGTGTCCACATAAGCGTCGGCTCCACCACCTACACCTACTCGCAGGTGTGGGAGGACGTGAACATACTCCGCGTCATCCCTTCCTCACCCTTCCCCTATGACAGCACCGTAAGGGTAAGGGTGGACTCCTTCGCAGACCTCTCCGGCAACCGAATGCTACCCGACAGCTTCTCCTTCCGCATAGTATCCAACGCCTCGGTCTCCGCCAAGGTCCTCTCCGTATCACCGGACACCGTGTACGTGGGCTCCGGGGACAGCGTTGAGGTGGTGGGGGTGATCCTCTCCACCTATCCCATAACGGGGGCGGAAATCGTCCTGGACGGTGAGAACACGCTGGGCATGTCCGCCCTTGACGGTAGCTACGATGAGGTGGAGGAGACCGTAGCCGTAAAGGTGTACACGGAGAGGGAAGGCGTTCACACGCTCGTCATCAGGGGATACAACGCCTATGACTCAGGCATCTCACCTGAGGCGAGGTTCTACGTGTTGCGTGTTCCGTTCCTCAGCAGGGAAAACGTGGTGGTATATCCAAACCCGGCAAGAGGACAGGCGAAGGTCCGATTTGTCCTCGGAGGGGACGCCCTGGCCACGGTGGAGGTGTTCGATCTGAAGGCGAGGCGTGTGTTCTCAACCTCACGTGTCTTTGAGGGCTTTAAGACCCACGTCATCAACCTCCCCACCCTTCCCCCCGGTCTTTACCTCCTGAGGATAAGGGCGAGGGATCAAAAGGTTGAGGTCTGGTTCTCCGTGGTACGTTAGCGGTCTTTTACCTGACCACCGCCCTTCCACCCCTCCAGAGGTATACCCCCCGCTTCAGGGGGAGAAGGACTTCCCCCTTCACCTCGCCTCTGTACACCTCTCTGCCGTCCGGGGAGTACACACGGAGGACTACGGGTTTCTCGGAGGAAAACCTTATACCACCCTCAACAACCTCCCACCTCAACCCTCCGTTTCCGTAGGCGCACTCCTGGGACCCAACGGCGGGGCAGAGGTCCTGCTGAGAGGGTGTGAGTGTGCTGTCCGACAGGGGCGGAGGTGTGAATTCGGTTAGGGATAGAGTCCCGTAGGTGAAATCAGCCGGAAGCGTGTCGGAGTTGAAGGAGAGAACGCTCTCAGAGGGGCTCACGTCCGACAAACAGGATGAGGAGGCGTCGGAGTCCGTAACGAGGACGGAGTTGTAAGAACCCGCACCAAAACCCACGGCATAACCACCGGATACGGGTATGACCTCGTACCCCTCATCCCATCCGTAGTCAAAGGTTTTCGCCCATACGGGGGAAAGGGAGGGTGAGAGCTTTACAAGGAGCATATCGTAGGAGCCGAAGCGACCCGTACCGGTGATGACGAGGTTGCCGTCAAACGTCGCCCCGTAGAAGAGGTCCTCATCCCCTGAGAAATCGTAGGACTTGGCGGAAACCGGGTTGCCACCGTTGTCCACGCGCACGACAAGGGCGTCGGCCGAACCGTACGAGCCGAACTGTCCGGTGATGTAGAACTCGGAACCGGAGTAGGCCAGCCCGTAGCCTTTGGAATCGTTTCCGAGATCGTAGGATTTCGCCCAGGCGAGTGAACCGTCCGTCCGGATCTCCATGAGGAAGACCTGAGGGGAAAAGTAATCGTAAAAACCGGTTATGGCATAACCTGAGGGTGTTTCCACGGCGGTGTAAGCCTTGTCCAAGTTATCCGTCCCCCACCTCCTCGCCCACAGCAGGTTTCCATAGGAATCCAGCTTCACGGCAAGGGCATCTCCGGAGCCGGAGGAATAGGTGAAACCCGTGATCAGGAGTCCACCGTCCGATGTGGGCAGGACGTGATGGGCCATGTCCGCGCTTGGTGTACCTATCACCTTGTACCACACAACACCCCCCGTGGGATCGACCTTCAGGATGAACATATCGTAGCTGCTGCTCACGCTTTGGGTGTAGCCCACGAGGATATAACCATCCGGGACGGCCGCTATATCGTAGAAGTACTCGTGATCCGCACCCCAACCGTAGCTCTTCGCCCACCGAAGGCCACCGGCCGTGTCCATCAGGATAAGGGCGCCGTCGTACTGTGAAGAGGAGCTCCAATACCGGGCCGCCCTTACGGCGTACCCGCCGTCCAAGGCCTGTACCAAGAAACTAGGGGCGTCCACCACGTCCGCACCCAGACCGTAACCCTTGGCGAAGGGGAGTAGGGAAACCAACACCGGCATACCCATGGATTTTAAGAGTGAACACGAAGGTTTAGGTCAAAACTTCCGTAAAATCCCAGCTTGAGCCGGAGGGTCACCCTCTACCTCTTCGCGCTTGTGTGGTTGGTGAGTGCGGGGATGCTTTTGCAGTGGAGCGTTTTCATGTACAAGGTCGTGGTCTACGACCTGGAGATCACGACGTTCGCCATCAACAACGTCCTGAGGATCTTTTTGGGCGTCCTGGCGTTTGGGTTCGGCATGTGGGCCTACAGGTGGAAGGGGACGCTCTTCGTGGACTTACTCTTTTACGGTTCCGTAGCCCTTCTCCTGTTCTCACTTCTGGCGGGTGAAAGCTTCGGAGGGGCCACGCGTTGGATAAGGGTGGGGGGGTTCACCTTCCAGCCCTCCGAGGTGGTGAAGTACAGCCTGATCATGTACCTGGCAAAGCTCTACGTGTTGGAGGGTAAAACCAACATGGTCAGGGTTTTCTGGAAGTCCATCTTCATAACCGTAGGCGTTGTTTCCATCGTCTTCGCCCAGCCCAACTTTTCAACGGCCATCGTCCTGCTCTTCAGCGTTATGGTAACGCTCTTCCTGCTCGGTGCAACACCCCTGCAGATAGGCGCGACGACCTTTATCGCCGTTCTGATTTCGGTTGTGGGTTATTTCAGGTTTGAACACGTCAGGGAGAGGATCGCCATATTCCTCGGAGCAAAGCAGTACACCTACAAGGCACAACAGGTGGTGCAGGCGAAGGTTTCAATAGTCAGAGGAGGGGTTTTCGGAAAGGGGCCCGGGATGGGCCTACAAAAGCTCGGATATCTGCCCTCGGCGGATAAGGATTACGCCTTTTCCAACCTCGTTGAGGAGTACGGTTTGCTGGGTATACCCGGAGGGGCGCTCTGGATAGTCCTGTCCGTCCTACTCATCACATGGATCGGGCTTTGGGCCGCCCAGAGGAATCCGGATCCCTTCAGGAGGTTTGTGGTCGTGGGCTTCACCATCACCTTCTTCACGTTTTCGTTTGTCCACATAGCCGTCAACCTCGGTGTGCTTCCACCCACCGGCCTACCTCTCCCCTTTGTGTCCTACGGTGGCTCAGCCCTTGTGGCCAACGCCTTCGCCCTCGGATACGTGTTCAGGGCCGTGCTGGACGCGTCCAGGTCCCATCTCAAACGGGGTATACGCTGAAAACCTCCTCGTACGTGGGGGCGTAGGCGCCGAGATGGGAAACCGTTAGGGATGCCGCCTTCGCCGCTATCTCCCCCGCCTCCCTCCACCCGTATCCCTGGAGCCTACCCCAGACCATCCACGCCAGGACGGTGTCTCCGGCCCCCGTTATGTCTATAACCTCCCTCTTCAGCGCAGGCACGTAATACTCACCCTCTCTTGAGACTATCCACATCCCCCTGTCCCCCATGGTTGAAACCACCGCCTCCACATCCAGCTCCTCAAACGCCCTCTTGGTGGCCTCCCTCACCTCGTCCGTACCCTCAAGGGGTAGGTTCATGGCCTTCCTGAGCTCGCTCAGGTTGGGTTTTACGAGGTTGAAGCCGTGGGACTTCCAGAAGAGGGACTTTGGATCTACGGCCTTGAGTGAGGCCGTGAAGTTTTCCCTGACGAAGCTTAGGGTTTCCTCAACCACCGTACCCTTATCGTAGTTGGACACGATCACCGCCTCGTAATCCCGATGCTTTATCAGGTTGAGGAGATCGAGGGCCTCCCTCCTGAGGAATTTCTCCTCGTAGTCAATCCTCAGAACCTGATGGTACTTTGATATCAACCTCGTCTTCTTCAGGGTTCTGAGCTTGCTTTTCAGAAAGAAGGGGGTTATGTTCACGCTCTTGCACAGAAGCTCCACCTCCTCACCCTCCGTATCCTCGCCGATTATTCCGTAGAGGTGGACGGTCAGACCGAGACGGGCGAGGTTGAGGGCAACGTTCGCCGCACCTCCCGGTAGGTATTTGCTGCTTATGTAGTTGAATATGGGAACGGGGGCCTCAGGGGAGATCCTCTCAACCCTCCCCAAGGCGTATTCGTCCAACATCACATCGCCTATTACGGCAACCTTCATGAGTTCTTAGATTCTAAAGTCGGACGAGTTGGGGGGACACGTCTACGGCGCCCCAGTAGGCCACCTCATCCGGCGTGAGGTCCAGGCTGAAGAACACCGCCCTCGCCCCCGGTTCTATCCTACCCATATCGTAAAGGAGGAGGGAATCGGCGGCATGAAGGGTATGGGCCTTAAAGGCCTCTTCGGGTGGTATACCGTAATGGAAGACGCCGAGTAGGACGGTCAGGAAGGGGTTCAAAAAGGGGGCGGTTCCGGGGTTGTGATCCGAGGAGAGGGCTACCTTTACGCCGCGTGAGATCAGGCTTTCAATCGGTGGCTTATCCCCTCCGAGGAAAAAGCCGGTCGTCGGGCAGAGGACGGCTATGACTCCCGCCCGTGCGAGTTTGCCCACGTTTTCATCGGGTGTCCTGAGGAGGTGATCGGCGGAGACGCACCCGTACTTAGCGGCGAGATCGGACGCAAAGGGTCTGAACTCGTCGGCGTGAAGCCTGCAGGGCACCCCCTTGCCGCGGTAGAAGGAGAGGATCATCTCCGTCTCCTCCGGTCCGAAGGCCCCCTCGTCGGCGAAGACGTCCACGAACTTCAAGAGGTGGGCGTACTCCTCGTACCTCTCAAAGAACCCCCGGAGGTAGTCCTTTACGTCTTCCCCTTCGGGTGGGACGTGGAAGAGGAGGGTTGGCACAACCTCCACGTCCGTCCTCTTGGAAACCTCGCCTATCAGTCTCAAAAGCCTGATCTCCTGATCGTAAGATATGCCGTAGCCCGTTTTTATCTCAACCGCACCCACTCCCTTTTCCCTCAACCTCTCAACCCTCTTCAGGGTTGAGGATACTATCTCCTCGTCCGAGGCCCCGGACGTCGCCCTGACCGTTGAACGTATTCCACCACCGGCGGCGAGAATGGAGAGGTAGGATGCACCCCTCACCTTCATCCTGAACTCGTTTAAACGGTCACCCTGGTAAATGAGGTGGGTGTGGGCGTCCACGAAGGCGGGGTAGAGAACCTTATCCCGCAGGATAACACTCCTATCCCCCTCCAGATCCCTGCCGACCTCCACCACCCTGCCGTCCTCTACGGCCACGTCAACCCCCTCCAAAACCTCCCTCCCGTTGAACACCGCCCTGAGACCTTTTACAACCGTCCTCCCACCGGTCATGCCGCCACCTTTAAGGATTCGGTTGAGGGGTAAACGTCAAGGCTGCTGAACCATTCAAGGAGCTTCTGTACCCTCCGGTTCTCCTCGTCAGGTATGTGTATGGGCCTTCCCCTGCCGTCAAGGATCAGCCCCACGACACCTCCTTCCACCTCCGCAACCGTCTTCTTTCCACTCCCCTCACCGACGTCCGCACCTCTGACAGGTTCAAGGTAAACCTTTGCCCTGACACCAAGGGGTAGGTCAAGTCGGAGTATCTGGCCGAAGTGGAGGTCAACGTGCTGGGTGTGTCCGTCCGGGTATTCCACCCTTGCCCTCAGGACGAGTTTGCCCTCCTTTGACACCACCTTTGGGGCTATGGCCGTCCCAAGACGTATCAAACAGTCCCTGTCAAAGACCTCCCATGCCGCCTCCTCGTCCACGGTTGATATTACGCCGAGGTGGGGCATCATGAATATGCTGTCCACGGCCAAACGGGTTATACCTTCCGGCTGGAAGGCGTCCAACATCATGAGGGCGGACTGGACACGGCGTGGGGCGTGGGAGAGGACACCCCCTGAGCCTATGATCAGGTCCAGGTTCATCATGTTCACCAGAGTCTCCTCTTCGCCTCCACCTATTGCCCTGGATATGTCTCCCCCCTTCTGGACACCCTTGAGCTCGGTTGCGAACATCTTGTGCTGCTCCAAGGATAGCCTAAGGGCCTCCCTCGCTATGGCCTGTTCTATTATCAGGCTCTCCACGGTCATGGGTATTGTCGTCGGACGGATCATCTTGTTGCGTATTCGGTTCTTCAGGTCGGATTCACTTATCCTGAACGGCACCCACCGCAGGACGTTCTCTATACCGGCCTCAACCATAACGTTGGAGATGGAGTAGCTCATCCCGAGGTTGGCCGAGACCGTCCTGTTGAAGACCAGTTTGCCGGCGGAGTTGCGAAATACGGAGAAGACGTCCGTTGTCGCCCCGCCTATGTCCACCCCCAACACCTCTATTTGCTCCTTTCTCGCCACCCTCTCTATGAGCATTCCCACGGCCCCAGGTGTTGGAACTATGGGAGCGTCAACGAGTTTCATGAGCTTGGAATAGCCGGGAGCCTGCTGCATAACGTGTTCAAGGAAGAGGTCGTGTATCTTCTCCCTCGCGGGGTGGAGGTTCTCCGTGTCAAGGGTGGGTCGGATGTTGTCCACTATGTAGAGGGCGACCTTCTCCCCCAGGATCTTCTCTATCTCCTCCCTCGCCTGGGAGTTCCCCGCGTATATCACGGGCATCTTGTAGGTAGCCCCGAATCTTGGCTTAGGCTCGGCGGCGGCGATGAGCTCTGCGAGCTCCACGACGTGTTTTACCGTTCCCCCCTCAACCCCTCCCGCCAAGAGGATCATATCCGGCCTCAACCTCCTTATGAGCTCCACCTTCTCGTAGGGTTTCCTGCCGTCATCAACGGATATTATCTCCATCACAATAGCACCCGCACCCAGGGCTGCCCTGGCGGCGGACTCCGCCGTCATGTTTCTGACCACACCCACCACCAGCATCTGCAGGCCTCCACCCGCCGAGGACGTGGAGACGTACATGTTCACACCCTCTTTCTCGCCCGGATTTGGCGTCTTCAGGATCCTCCCCTCCTCGTCCGTCAGCCTTATACCCGTTATCTCCTCCAGCTCCCTCAGGGCGTTGAACACACCTATCGTGACGTCCTCAAACGGTTTCTCAACCGTAGTCGGGGCCTCTCCGCGGGCCACGAGCCTCCACCCCTCCTCCCTCTTCTCAACCATTATGGCCTTTGTCGTGGTGCTTCCACAATCCGTTGCTATGTACCTCCTGGGCATCGGAAGGGGATTATAGGGTGGAAAACCGTGTGATCACATGACGACCTTTATGGGGACAGGCGTAAAACACAGGAGGAGCATCAGCAGGGAGAGGATTCCCAAGGCCTTCTCAAGACCCAAAACCCTCCTCTCGCTGAAGACCGGAGGTGGATGCCCCGGTCCCATGAGCAGCCCTATAAACGCCCATACCCACCAGCCGTTCCACAGTAGGCCCGCAGGTAGCATGAGGAGTATAACCGCCCATCCTATCACTTTGTGCCACCTTCCGAGTAGGGAGTACAGGATATGTCCCCCGTCCAGCTGCCCCAGGGGTAGTAGGTTCAGGGCGGTCACGAATATACCCACCCATCCGGCAAAGGCCATGGGGTGTATTAACAGGTCCTTTCCCTTGGGCGCGGGACCGAGGGCGAGCAGCGATACGGCCTTGAACACAAGGGGTTCTCCGAAGATGAGTCTAACACCGACGGGTGTGGTATCCACAAAAACGCTCATCTTCAAACCCCAGAAGAGGACGGGGATGGCGACCACAAAACCGGCTATCGGCCCGGCGACGGCCATGTACAAAAGCGTCCTACGGCTGGGTAGTATTCCCCTGAGCCTTATAACGGCACCCATGGTGCCTATGAGGGACGGGAAGGGTATGAAGTAGGGCGGAGATGCAGGTATGAGGTACTTCCTCGCCACGAAGTAGTGTCCGAACTCGTGCGCCCCAAGTATTGCGAGGAGGGGGAGGGCGAAAACCCACCCCTTCAGTATACCGGGACCGAACGGGTTCTCACCGAGGTTTATCGCACCGGCGAAAAAGGTTGAGATCAGGGTCAGGACAAACATTAAGACGTTAACCCACGGGAAATCCCTCTTCCTGTAGGCCAGGAGGTGGACGGCCAACCTTCCATCATCGAGATAGACCACGGTCTTTTCAAACAGCCTGTTCCTCTCAATAACCTTCACATCCTCATCCGTGTAATCCCCCTCAAGTAGGAGTATGTACCCCCCTTCCCTTCCCGTGTTGTAAATCCTGAAGTCTACAAGGGAAAACCTACCGTAGACGTAGTTCTCCAAGAAGAGGGGGAGTTTATAGGAGCTCTGAAACATAAAACCCGAACCCCACGGCGCGCTCGTCTTCTCCAAAGGGGGCAACCACTTGTACCCCGACGAACCCACCAAGGGGAACGTTCAGGACGGGAACACCCGCGAGGCTGAAGGGGACGGTCAAGGTGTCCAACCTGTAGTAGTCAACTGGGGAGAACCCCGCCCCCAGCTTCGGGGGCAGGACCGGGGCGGTGGGTGTTATCACGACGTCCACATCAGAAAACCACGAGAGGACCTCCTCGTATATTATCCTTCTGGCCCTCAAGGCCCTGAGGTAATAGGCCTCGTAATACCCGTGGGAGAGGACAAAAGTTCCCATGAGTATACGCCTCTTCACCTCATCCCCAAAGAGGGACCTCGTCGCGACATAGGTCTCAAACAGGTTCTCACCCCTTACGCTCGTACCGTACCTCACACCGTCGTATCTGGCGAGGTTGGAAGAGGCCTCGGCCGTTGCTATCACGTAATATGCGGCGAGTGCGTACCTCGTGCTGTTCAGGTTGACGTCCACTATGTCGTTCCCGGCCTTTGCCAGGAGGTCCACAAAGGGTTCAAACCTCTCCCTTACGGCCTCCGAAACCATCTCCAGATGTCCCCTCACAACCCCAACCTTGAACCCACCCTTCCGTGAAAACTCATGGGCTTTCCCCGTGGAAAAGGGTGGCCTGTCAAGTGTTGTGGCATCCCTCGGATCCTCACCGGAGATCACCTCCATGACGTCGGCTATCAGACCCACATCCCCCGCCATTGGGCCTATGACGTCAAGGGAGGAGGCGAAGGCTATGAGGCCGTAGCGGGAGACCCTGCCGTACGTGGGTTTAAACCCCCAGATGTTGCAAAAGGCCGCGGGAAGCCTTATCGATCCACCTGTATCGCTGCCCAAGGCGAGGGGGAATATTCCACCTCCCACAACGGCCGCCGAGCCGGAGGAGGAACCGCCCGGAACGAGGGAGGGGTCGTGGGGGTTTTTGGTGGGACCGAAGGCCGAGTTTTCACCCGTTGAACCCATCCCGAACTCGTCAAGGTTGGTTTTTGCCCTTATGACCGCACCCGCATCCTTTAGCCTCCTCACAACCGTGGCGTCAAAGGGGGGAACGTAGTTCTCAAGCATGCGCGATCCGGCCGTGGTTCTCAGACCCTTTGTCGTTATGTTGTCCTTTACGGCCACTTCAACACCGCTCAACCTCCCCTTTCCCTCCTCCGGCGATTCGTTGAGGGTCAAAACGGCGTTCAACGCGTCCATTTTGAGCGGTTAATTATACCCGCGAAACACCCTCCGCCTTCCGGTTTGAGTTCTGCTGTAGAATACCCTCTTCTTTAGGAGGCGCTGATGGCAAAGAGAAAGGAGAGCGTAGCAGAGGTGAGGAGGAGGCTACTTGACGAGACCCTCAAAAGGGTTCAAAAACTCTACGGTGAGGGGGCCGTGATGAAGCTCAGCGAGGACCGGCCCCTGAGAATAGAGGTCATCCCCTCCGGTTCCCTCGCCCTGGATCACGCCCTTGGGGTTGGGGGATATCCGAGGGGGAGGATAGTGGAGATATACGGGGCTGAGGCTTCGGGTAAGACGACCCTGGCCTTGATGGCGGTCGCCCAGGCCCAGAAGTTGGGCGGTGCGGCCCTTTTCATAGACGCCGAACACGCCTTCAGTGAGCCTTACGCACGGGCGTTGGGAATAGATACGAGGGAGAACTTCTTGGTAAGCCAACCCGATTACGGAGAGCAGGCCATAGACATCGCCTCCCAGTTCATAAGGAGCGGCGCGGTGGACATAGTCGTCATAGACTCCGTCGCCGCCCTTGTTCCAAAGGCCGAGCTTGAGGGAACGGTGGAGGACCAGCAGGTGGGTCTCCAGGCCCGCCTCATGTCAAAGGCCCTGCGGATGCTCGCCGCGGAGGTTTCCAAGACGAACGCCGTGGTCATATTCATAAACCAGGTGAGGGAGAAGATAGGTGTGATGTTCGGCAACCCAGAGACCACGCCCGGTGGCAGGGCGCTGAAGTTCTTCTCCTCCGTAAGGTTGGAGGTGAGACGGGGTGAGGTCCTGAAGAACAGGGATGGGCAGGTTGTGGGACACATGCTCAGGATAAAGGTCGTCAAAAACAAGGTCGCCCCTCCGTACAGGGAGGCCGTGGTGCCACTCATATACGGGAGGGGGGTTGACCGCACGCTTGAGGTGTTTGACCTGGCCGTATCCCTCGGAGTGATAAAGAAGTCCGGGTCATGGTACTCCTATGGGGGAAACCAGCTGGGTCAGGGAAAGGAGAGGGCTATTGAAACCCTCAAGGAGAGAAGGGAGGTTTACGAGGAGATAGAGGGTAGGGTGAAAGAGGCTTTGGGTTTAGAAGGAGAACAAAAGAAGGAGGGGAAAGATGATGGAAAACATGATGGAGCATGAGTTCCAGGACGAGCAGAGAGCGGATGATTCCCTCTTCACGAAGAGGGTGAAGGCCGGGAAGCGCGTGTACTTCATAGACGTGAAGAGAAACAGGAAGGGGGATCTCTACATGGCGATATCCGAGAAGCGGAGGATGAAAGACGGCTCGGTTAAGAGGACGCGGGTGATAGTCTTTCAGGAGGACCTCCTGAAGTTTGAGGACGCCTTCAACGAGGTTCTGGTGGACATGAAGAAGAGGTTGAGCGAGGGCGGCAGGTAGGGCGGACGAGACCGCGTAGTTGACAAAGTCCAAAATTTTGCCATTATTGGGAGGTTTGTTGGAGAAGATAGATATTTTGGAGGTTGTTGGTAGGTACACGAAGCTTAGGAGGAGGGGGAGGGAGTACGTGGGGCTTTGCCCCTTTCACAAGGAGAGGACACCGAGCTTTTACGTGGATCCGGAAAAGGGTGTATACCACTGCTTCGGTTGTGGGGCATCCGGAAACGCCATAACCTTCCTTTCCGAGATAGAGGGGATAACCAAGGGGGAGGCCGTAAGGCTGCTCGCCGACATGTTCGGCCTTGAAGTTGAGGGTTTTGATGTGGAGCGCAAAGGGGAGAAAAGGGACACGCTCTACAGGCTCCTCGCGGCGGCAAAACAGTTCTACAAGTCAAACCTCCTGCGCAACAGGGATGTGATGGATTACCTGAAATCCCGTGGCCTGACGGCCGAGAGCATGGCCAGGTGGGAGATAGGATATTCACCCGATCCCACCTCCCTCATAAGGTTCTTGCTCAAGGAGGGTTTCACCTCCCACCAGATCCTCGCCAGCGGTGTGGGATACATGAGCAGGGGGGATCTGAGGGATATGATGGCCGGAAGGGTGGTCTTCCCCATATACGACGTGGCGGGAAGGGTGGTCTCCTTCGGTGGAAGATCCCTGAGGGAAGGCACACCGAAATACCTGAACGGAAGGGATACGGTGGTGTTCAACAAGTCCAGAACCCTTTACGGTCTCCACAGGGCGAAGGTTAAGGCGAGGGAAAAGGGTTATTTCTACTTGGTTGAGGGCTACTTTGACGTCATCCTCATGCATCAGAGGGGGTACGATACGGCCGTCGCCCCGCTCGGCACATCCTTCACGGAGGAGCATGCCAAAACCCTTTACAGGTTTGCACCCAAGGTGATACTCATACCGGACAGCGATGAGGCCGGTAGGAAATCCGCCTTCAAAAGCGCAGTAGTCCTCGCGAGGCTGGGTATTGTCCCGCAGGTGATCCTGCTGCCGAGGGGTGAGGATCCGGCCGACCACATCTCCGGAGGGAAGGAGCTCCCCCCACCGATGGATATAGTGGACTTCCTTCTCGGGGAGAGGACATCGGATCCCGTGGAACTGAAGGAAAAGCTGAACCTCGTCCTACCCCTTCTGAGGGCCTTCAGGACCTCCGATGAGATGCTCTACCACTACTACGTGGAAAAGGTGTCAAAATGGGCGGGTTTCCGCGTCTCGGCCGATGTGCCCGTGGTGATGCGGAGGGGAAGGAGGGGTATCAGGGAGATAGACAGGTTTCTCATACTCGGATACTACTACGGCCTGAGGGATATGCTTGAGGGTATTGTGAGCAGGCTTGACGTTAAAAACGACTTCGTCCACCGCCTGGGTATGGCCCTTAAAGAGGGACTTGACTTCGCCGACTTTTACGAGATGCTGAAGCCGGAGGAGGCGGCGGCCGTTCACGGAGATGTGCCTTCGGAGGAGAGGGTAAGGGAGACCCTGGCGCGCATTCTGGAAGAGCTTGAGGCGAAAAACATAAAGGAGAGCGCCTATACGGGGGACGTCCAGTCCCTGCTTGAGCTTTACAGGCGTAGGGCGGAAGAGGTCAAAGGAAAGGAGGTAAAGGTTTGATGAAGGATGCAAAGATGAAGGAGCGTAGAGAGAGCATCCTTGAGATAATAGAGAGGATAGTGCAGGAGGCCAAAGAAAAAAAGGGGGCTTACACCTTTGACGAGCTCCTGAAAAGGCTTCCTGCGGAGTACGTCCAGAACGCCGAGCTTTTGGAGCAGATCGTCATAGCCCTGATGGAAAAGGGCGTGGAGTTTGACAAGGACCTGACGGAACACACGACGAAACGGAAGAAGAGCAAGAGGAAACAGGACATAGACAACATCCTTCAGGCGGAGGAGGACAAGCTGACGTCCGAGTACCGGGACGATCCCGTCAGGATATACCTCAAACAGGTGGCGGAGATGAGGCTTCTCTCCCGTCAGGAGGAGCTTGAGCTGGCAAAGACCATAGACGAGTCCCGCACCGAGCTGACACGCAACCTGATATCCACGTTTTACGGTCTATCAAGGTTTATGCGTTTGGTTCAGATGGCCCAAAAGGGCCTGATACAGGCCGAGGAGATCTTTCAGGTGGACCCCGGCTACTGGACCAACCGCGTAAAAAACCAGAGGGAGAGGAAGAGGTTGGCGAGGGGGATAGAGTACCTCCTGTCGCGCTGGCCGCTCGCGAGGAGGTACTTTTTGGAGAGGGAGAGCCTCTCGGAGAAGGATCTGCGGGAGGCCGAGATAGCCTTTAAGGAGATCGTGGACAAGGTCCTTGACATGGGACCCATCTTCACCCGCATAGTTGAGATATACCAGGAGTACTACAAAAAGGTTCAGAAGCTCAAGGGTCTTTACGAGGAGCTGGAGAGGATAGAGAACGAGAGGAAGATGTTTGAGGACATCGGTGCTGTCAGCTTTGTAGACGAGTACAGGGCCCTTGAGGAGAGCATAAGGAGTCGCATAAAGCGTCTTGAGGAGGAGCTGGGTGAAAGCTACGATACGGCGAAACCCATGGCCGAAAAACTCGTAAAGATCTACCGCCGCTACCAGTGGGCGAGGGAGAAGCTCGCCGAGGGGAACGTCAGGTTGGTGATAAGCGAGGCCAAGAGGTACATGAACCGCGGCCTTGACTTCGGAGACCTAATACAGGAGGGGAACCTCGGCCTCCTGAAGGCCATAGACAAGTACGACTGGAAGAGGGGCTTCAAGTTTTCCACCTACGCCACGTGGTGGATAAGGCAGGCCATAACGAGGGCGGTGGCGGACCACTCCCGCACCATCCGCATCCCCATCCACATGATAGAGACCATAACCAAGATAAACAAGGCCCAGAAGGCTCTGCTTCAGGAGAAGGGTAGGGAGCCGTCCATAGAGGAGATAGCCGAGTACCTTGAGATGCCCATAGAGAAGGTGGAGAGGGCGATAAGCGTGGCAAAAGAACCCATAAGCATGGACAAGCCCATAGGTAAGGACGAGGACGCCTCCTTCGGTGAGATACTCTCGGATACGAGGAGACTGCCGACGGAGGAAGAGGTGAAGCTGTTAACCCTAAGGGAAAAACTGGAAGAGGCCCTTTCCATGCTGACACCCCGTGAGAGGAAGGTCATAGAGCTGAGGTACGGACTTGACGGGAAAAAGCCCAGAACACTTGAGGAGACGGGAAAGGAGCTGGGGCTAACACGTGAGAGGGTGCGCCAGCTTGAGATATCCGCCCTTGAGAAGCTGAAAAACCCCATACGTATCCACAAGCTCGGAAGGTTCAGGGATATGGAAGAGCTGTGATCCCCGTCAGAAGTCCTTCCTGTTGAAAACCTCCATACCCACCATCAGGGGTAGGAGGAACCAGAGGGTCAGGCTCAGGAAGATCAGGGCGTACCCCTTAAGGGAGGATGCGAACTCCGTAAAGAGCGCCCCAGTGTATCCCATCAGGGCGGCTATGTCCAGGTTCATGACCATCAGGATGCGGGCGAGGTCAACCGGGTTCAGGACGGAGAGCAGTATGACGAGGCCCTCTATGGGGTAATCGTAAAAGGCCATACCAACAAAAAGGATAAAGGCGTCGTAAAGGACGCTCGCGTATATCCAGACGGCCAGTCCCAGAGCCAGGCCCCTGACCCTGTCGTCGTGCATGACGGAGAACATGAGGGCGATCGCCGAGAATATAACCGTCAGGTACATGGCGGATAGGGTGAGGAGGGCGGTTTGAACCGGAGATGCCCTGAAGATCAGGAGGGGTAGGGCTATGCCCAGACCCACGGAAAGCGAGAGGGGTAAAGAGATACCCGCCACCTTACTCAGGTACACCACCCTCCTACCCACGGGTTGGACGAGGACGATCTCCGTAAACTCCCTTGAGGAGTAGAAGAAAAGGGATGAGAAAACGAGGGAGACGAGTGGAACAAAGAGTATCACCACGTTTAAAAGGCTTATGAGAACCTTTGAGACATCACCTGTGAAGTAGGAGAGGGCAGACGTGAACAGGAGGAAGAACAGGAAGTACCCCGATATGAACCTGCTGCGCAGGGTGTTGTAAGCCTCGTATTTGAAGAGCTTAAACGCCGTTTTCAATCCCCGCCTCCTCCATGAGTCTGGCTATCGCCCTCTCCAGCGTGTTCTCGCCGGTTTGCTCCTTGAACTGCTGTGGTGTTCCGTCAAACCTTATCCTACCTCCCAGGAGGAAGACCACGCGGTCCGCGAGGTCCTCAACCTCACCCATGATATGGGATGTGAACACTATGCTTTTCCCCCTGTTCTTGAGTTTTATGAGTTCATCCTTGAAGTGGGTGCTGGCCACGGGGTCAAAGCCGACGGTCGGTTCGTCAAGTATGTACATGGCGTTGTCAAACATGAAGGCGAGGGTTGCGTTCACCTTCTGACGCGTCCCACCGGAGAGTACGCTTAGGGGTTTATCTAGAAATCTTTCAAGTCCAAAAAGGTTTATGTAATACTCCTCGCTGGCCCCTTCCCCCCTTATGTCCTTTACCATGTTTATGAGCTCCCTGACGGTCAGGTTCTCCGGAAATCGTGCTATCTGGGGCATGTACCCTATGAGACGTCTGTACTCCACGCCCCTGCGCGTATCGTACCCCATAACGGTTATCCTACCGGAGGTGGGTATTACCAGACCGAGTATACACTTTATGAGCGTGGTCTTTCCGGATGCGTTGGGCCCAAGGATGGCCGTTATCTCCCCCTTCTTGATCCTCAGGTTCACACCTTTTAGAACACGGTTTCTGCCAAACCTCTTGTGGAGGTCCTCAATTTCCACGCTGAACAAGTCTTCATTCTAAAGGTGCCGTTATCTGTTCCTGTCGCTCCTCACGATGGTTATACGGCGCACCTCTCCCAGGTCCACGACGTCCACCTGAAAGAAGGGATCGGCATCCGGTGAGGAGGACTTTTCAACGTGGTAGTACCCCTCCTTTTCCACCTCCCTCGTGGGGTTTCCATAGCGTTTGCGAAACTCCGAACGGTAGAACTCCTTGACTTCATCAAATGGGTCCCTCGTCTGCAGGTGAACCCTCAGGAGGGCCACGAAATCCCCTTTCGGGGGAACCCTTTCGGAGTGTTCCACATAGGACTTCGGATAACGCGGAAGGGTGGCGGCGACCTCGTCGTAATCCCCCATATCCATGCTCAGAACCTTTGCGCCTCCCTTTGCGACTTTGTGTTCGTCCTCCTTCACCTCGCCACATCCGACGACGAGTATAGCTGGGAGCAACCACCCTACCTTTAACACCCTCATCTTTCAATTCTATAATGGTAAGACGGGATGTTTTGGGGAACATTCCTGAGAACGGTTTGCAAAAACCCTTGCATAAAAAGTTTTTTTGCCATAGTATAATACCTACCTTATGAGAAGGGTTATCCTTTTAGGGCTGCTGATAACTCCCCTGGCCCTTGTCAGCTGCGGAGGGGGGAGTAAAGGCGAGACGAAGGAAACCCCGGCCGAGAAGGAGAAGGTCGTGGCCGAGACCGAGAAGGCTTCGGAGCAGGTCAGCGAGTTCGGTGTAGGTCCGGTGCAGGAGCCCCTGAACCTCCCCGAGACCATAGACGAGGCCCTGGCGAAGAAGGGTGAGGAGCTGTTTGAGAAGAAGCAGTGCACCTCCTGCCACAAACTGGACGACCGCCTGGTGGGACCCCCTCTCAGGGATGTCGTAAACCAGAGACCCCCGGAGTGGATCATGAACATGATAGTGAATCCGGAGGAGATGATCCTGAAGGACCCTGTGGCGAAGAAGCTCCTTGAGGAGTACGGCGTCCCCATGACCAACCAGAACGTGAGCGTGGAGGAGGCGAGGGCCATACTTGAGTTTTTGAGAAAAGCCGCAAGGGAAAAGAAATAAAAGGAGGTGATTATGAGTAAACGCACCCTTGTATTTGCGGGATTGGTGGGAATACTGGGGGCAGGCGCCCTCTTCATGGGGTGCCCGCCTAAGGAGAAGGGAGCGGCGAAGGCCGGCGGCACCGCGGCCGAGAAGGTCTACGTGGCCCCCGGCGAGTACGACGAGTTCTACGCCTTCCTCTCCGGAGGGTTCAACGGCCAGTTGATGGTCTACGGTCTCCCCTCCGGTAGGCTTCTGAAGATCATCCCGGTGTTCTCCGTATTCCCGCGCAACGGCTACGGCTACACGGAGGAGACGAAGGCGATGCTCATGACGTCCCACGGCTTCATACCGTGGGATGACACCCACCACCCCGAGCTCTCCCAGACGAACGGTGAGGTGGACGGCCGCTGGATCTTCATCAACGCCAACAACACCCCTCGTGTTGCCCGTATAGACCTGGCCACCATGGAGACCCGTGAGATCCTTGAGATACCCAACAGCGGTGGAAACCACCCCTCCACCTTCATAACCATGAACACCGAGTACGTTACGGCCGCCACCCGCTTCTCCGTACCCATAGACATCCAGAAGGGTACCTTCAAGGACGTACCCATCAAGGACTACGCCAAGGAGTTCAAGGGAACCATCACCTTCATCAAGGTGAACAACGACCCCAACTACGAGGGTGAGGACAGGATGGAGATCGCCTTCCAGATCCTCGTCCCCGGATACGACTACGACCTCGCCCACTGCGGTAAGGGGCCCAGCCACGGCTGGTGCTTCTTCACCTCCTACAACACCGAGCAGGCCCACACCCTGCTTGAGAAGAACGCCTCCCAGAACGACAAGGACTACATCATAGCCATCAACTGGAAGAGGGCCGAGCAGTGCATAAACGAGGGTAAGTATCACGAGTTCCCCGCCAAGTACTACCACAACTACTACGATGAAAAGAAGCACATGGCCTTCTCCAAGGTCGGAGACAAGGTCAAGGTCATATTCCCCAGCGAGTGCGAGGGTCTGGCCTACTTCCTGCCCACGCCCAAGTCTCCGCACGGCGTGGACGTAGACCCCACGGGTGAGTACATCATAGGTGGTGGTAAGCTCTCCGCCGACATACCCATCCACTCCTTCTCCAAAATGATGAAGGCCATAGAGAACAAGGAGTTTGAGAAGGTCATAGAGGGTATCCCCGTGCTGAAGTTTGAGTCCGTGAACCACTGCTTGGTCCCCAAGGCCTGTATCGGTCCCCTGCACACGGAGTTTGACGGCAAGGGCTACGCGTACACCTCCTGCTTCATCTCCTCCGAGGTCATCAAGTACGACTACGAGAAGTGCGAGGTCGTGGACCGTATACCCGTCTACTACTCCATAGGTCACCTCCTGGTACCCGGTGGAGACTCCCGTAAGCCTTGGGGTAAGTACGTCGTCGCCCTGAACAAGATAACCAAGGACAGGTACCTGCCCGTCGGTCCCGAGCTCAACCACTCCGCCCAGCTCATAGACATCAGCGGTGAGAAGATGGAGATGCTCCTTGACTTCCCGACCGTAGGTGAGCCTCACTACGCCCAGGCCTTGGCGGCCGACCTCATAAAGGACAAGATCGTAAAGATCTACAAGCTGGACGAGAACGAGCATCCTTACGCCGTAAAGAGCGAGAACGAGGTGAAGGTTGAGCGCAAGGGCAACGTCGTCCACATCTACATGACGGCCATCAGGTCCCACTTCAACCCCGACAACATAGAGGGTATCAGGGTCGGCGATACCGTCTACTTCCACGTCACGAACATAGAGCAGGATTGGGACATCCCGCACGGCTTCGCCATACTCGGCGCCGAGGTTCCCAACGCCCTCATAATGCCCGGTCAGACCCTCACCATCAGGTGGGTGCCCAAGAAGCCCGGCGTGTATCCCTTCTACTGCACGGACTTCTGTTCAGCCCTGCACCAGGAGATGCAGGGTTATATCCGTGTCTCACCCAAAGGCTCCAACGTACCCCTCAAGTGGGGACTGGACAAAGCGCTCTAACGCATGAAAAGGTCGGGGGGGCTAAAGCCCCCCCTTTTTTTAACCGGATGGAAAAAAACCATGAAAACGCTTAACCGCATCCTCCTCTTCGTGGCAGGTCTGCTCCTCGCAGCCGTCAACTTCGTGCGGCTGTGGTACATAGACCTGATAGCCCCCCAGTATCCGGAGGGCCTGCGTCTGGTCATCCTGACGGGTGGTTGGGGAGACCTCCAGCAGAAGAAGATCATAGACGACCTCAACCATTACGTTGGGATGCACCCTCTACCGGAGCATATACCCGAGTTCACCATACTCCCCATAGCCTTCTGGTTCTTCGCCATAACGGCCATCATCCTCGCTATCTGGTACAAGCGTAAGCTCATCTGGACGTGGTTCATCCTCTACGCCGCCTTCGGCATCATAGCCATGGCCGACTTCTACAAATGGCTGTACCACTACGGCCACGACCTGGACCCCAACGCTCCCCTGAAGATAGACCCCTTCACCCCTCCCCTCATAGGTAAGAAGGTCCTCCTTAACTTCGTCGTGTGGTCCATGCCCGACGTAGGCGGCTGGCTTGCCATAGCGGCCGGTGTCATAGTCTTCTTGGTTATCGTCCTTGACTGGCTCTACGTTAAAAGGAGAGGAAATGGGTAGGCCTATCCTGTTCGCGGTACTTCTCTTCCTTGCCGGTTGCGTATCCGAACCAAAGCCCGTCCCTATTGAGTTCGGAAAGGACGCCTGCTACTGGTGCAAGATGACCATAACCGACCAACGCTTCGGAGCGGAGCTGGTCACCAAGAAGGGCAAGGTCTACAAGTACGACGACGTCGCCTGTATGATAAACCACTTCTGGGAGGATCCCGAACTCTCCGAGAAGGACGTGGCCTTCTTCCTGGTCGTGGACTACGCCCATCCCGGCAAACTCATAGACGCCACCAAGGCCGTATACATACAGAGCGACAAGATCCACAGTCCCATGGCCTCCGACGTGGCCGCCTTTGAGAGTACGGAGGACGCCGAGGCCTTTCTGAGGAAGTTCGGAGGGGAAATCCTCAACTGGTCCAAGGTGATAGACCTGGTGCGCAAACAGAACCCCATGCAAAAGGGACACAACCACCAGATGCAGATGAGATGAAACGCCATGTCTGCGCCCGCTTTATTCCTGTTTGCTACAAGCGTCAGCGTCTGCGAGGATGGATGCACCTACAAAAGCATAAAAGCTGCACTTCAGAACGTAAAATCTGGGGATACCATCTTCGTGAAGGGTGGGGTGTACCGCGAGGGGGAGATCGTTGTTGAAAAGTCCGGAATATCTCTCATAGGCATCAACAAGCCCGTGATTGACGGTGAATACAAATATCAGATGTTTCACGTTTTAAAAGCGGACAGTGTACTGATAAGGGGTTTTGTGTTTAAGAACAGCGGCAGGAGTATGACGAGGGATATCGCCGCCGTGAAGATCACGCAGTGTACGGGCTGCAGGGTGGAGGGAAATGAGTTCTGGGACAACTTCTGGGCGATATACTATGAGAAGTCAAAGGGGGGTGTGGTGAGGGATAACGTTGTCGTGGGTTTTGCAAAGGTGGAGACGACTACGGGAAACGCCATACACATGTGGAACTGCGACAGCATGTTGGTGGAGAACAACCACCTTCAGGGCCACAGGGACGGGATATACCTTGAATTTGTGACGAATTCCGTTTTTCGTTATAACCACTCAACCAAGAACGTGCGCTACGGCATACACTTCATGTTCTCCCACGACGACCTGTACGAGTACAACACCTTCGTGAACAACGGTGTGGGTATAGCCGTGATGTACTCCAAGAGGGTGACGGTGCGGTACAACAGGTTTGAACACCACTGGGGAGGGGCGACCTTCGGCTTCCTTCTCAAGGAGATTTACGACAGCGAAATCTACGGCAATTACCTCTACCGCAACACCTACGGCTTTTATCTTGAGGGTTCCGTGAGGAATAAAATTCACGATAACATTTTGAAGGAAAACGGTATAGCCATAAGGCTGTGGGCGAATTCAACCGACAACGTGATAACCCGCAACAACATCGTGGGGAACACGTTTGACTTCGTTACGAACAACTTCAGCAGTTTCAACGACATAAACGGGAACTACTGGAGTGCGTACAGAGGGTACGACGTGGACAAGGACGGCGTTGGAGATGTCCCCTTCAGGCCCGTTAAACTCTTTTCTGTCATTTCCACACGGGTTCCCGCCCTCATGGTCCTCATAAGGAGTCCTCTGGTCCAGATAATGGACCTAACGGAGAAGGTCCTGCCCTCGCTTATACCTGAGGCCATAAAGGACGAGAGGCCGGCCATGAGGCCGTTTCCTTTGAAAGTGCCTCCAAGGCTGAGGCCGAAGGTGGAGATAAACCGTTCATAGTGTAAGTTTTTCCGTTTTCATCCACAAAGTGTATTAAACCTCCTACCTTATAATGCTCCCTTGTATGGCTAAAATCCTCGCCAAAAGTACCGGGGTATCCCTCAAGAGACACACCGAAGATGTGAAAAAAACTTTCCTCTCCCTGAAGTCTCACCTCAAACGCACGGGCCGGAACCCCCTTGAGGACTTTGAGGGCATTGAGAACGAGATCCTGAAGGCTATAGAGTATCACGACTTGGGTAAGGTACTCCCCTACTTCCAGATATACATCCTGAAGAATACGGGCTACGAGCCTTTTGACCTCACCTTAAACGTACCCCACTCCTTCGTCTCCCTCCTCTTTGTGCCGGGGGATTTTTCTGATGACGTTAGGGTAGCCGTTGCGTATCACCACTGGAGGGAAAAGTTTGAGGAGATAATCGGGAAGGGCTGGAGCGCCCTGAACGAACTGGCAAAGAGACTGTTGAAAGATACGAATTTCAGGGACGCCCTCCTTGAAAACCTCAAAAACGAGATGGGGAAGGCCTATAAGTTGAACGAGAACACAACCGAATCTCTGGCCAGGGGTTTGGATCTATTTCGCATCGCACCGCCACCCTACGGCATCCTGTCCCAGATCTCCGACAGGGAGATAACGGATAGGAACAGGAGGGGCGTACTCATCCGTGGCCTACTCCAGAGGGCGGATCACTTCGCCTCTTGGGTTGAGGAAGAGGAGGGGGTTTCCTTCTCCGATGTTGAGATACCGCCGAGGGACAGGGATGAGGTGCATGGGGCGATAAAGAAGAGGATAGGGGAGGGGGCTTGGCAGTTTGCAAAGTTGAAGGAAACGAACGGGAACCTCATCCTCGTCGCCCCCACGGGCTATGGCAAAACGGAGTTCGCCTTCCTCTGGTCCGCCGGCTCCAAGGCCATATACACCCTCCCCTTGAGGGCTGCCGTGAATCAGATGTTCCAAAGGGCGGAGGACGTATTCGGGACGGAAAAGCTTGGCCTCCTCCACTCCGACGCCGACGTCTTCTACCTTGAGAGGGGCGAAGACTTCACATCCTACGCCCTCGCCCGCCAACTCGCGCACCCGTTCCTGGTCTCAACGGGGGACCAGTTCTTCCCCTACGCCCTGAAACCTCCCACGTTTGAGAAGATATACGCCGTAATCTCCTACTCAAGGCTGACGGTTGATGAGGTGCAGGCCTACGACCCCAGGGCGGCGGCCATAATCGTCAAGTTCCTTGAGGACACCGTAAAGATGGGCGGCAACTTCCTCCTCATGACGGCCACCCTGCCGGAGTTCGTAAGGGAGGAGGTCATAAACAGGGTCGGGGAGATCCCTATACTCAACATCTACGAGGATAACGAGGAGGACTTCAGACAGATAAGGAAGCACAGCATAGAGCTGCGGTTTATCAAGATCAAGAGGGACGATAAAGAAAAGGGGGAAGAAAAGAAGCAGGAAATCGCCCCCGAGTTTGGCAGGGAAATTGAGGAGATCTTGAGGCACGCGAGGGAGGGCAAGAGGGTAATAGTGATAAGGAACACCGTCGTCTCCGCCCAGGAGACCTATAAGGAGTTGAAGAAGAGGTTGAAGGACGAGGGGGTACCCGTCTATCTCCTCCACTCCAGATTCACCCTTGAGGACCGCAGGAGGAGGGAGGGGGAGGTGATGGAGGCCTTCGGGAACCCGAAGCCGGAGGACGAGGACGAAGGCAAGATCCTCGTAGCCACGCAGGTGGTTGAGGCGTCCCTTGATATAGATGGGGACGTCCTGTTTACGGACCTCGCCCCGCTTGACGCCCTCGTCCAGAGGATGGGCAGGGTGATGCGGAGGTACTTCTACAGGGACGGCAAAGTGTGGGATAAGAGCAGTGGGGAGGAGATGGATATACCGGAGGAGGGTCTGGACCTGACCGCAGGGCCTAACGTCTTCGTATGGGTGTGGGTGAAGGAGAAAGAGAACAAACTCGCCCACACATCGCCCTACCAGAAGGAGAAGGACCTGATGCTGTGGTCCCTCGCGTGGCTGTGGAGGTGGGGGGAGGTAGAGGTACCTAAAGAGGGTATAACTCCGGACTTCGTACGGCGGAACTTCTACGAACCGGTGGGATACAAATCCAGAAAGGGCAACTACGATACGGACACCTTTGAGAGTAAGCTTTTAAGTACCTTGAAGCCAAAGAAACGTAAGGACGGCAAGGACGCCCTGTCCTTCCCCCTCTCCGAGTACGACAAGTACGCCATAGTCAGGGGCTTCTACGCCACTCTTGATGCCCTAGCTGATGAGAGTAAATACATAAGAACCTTCTACGACACCCTCGCAGTTTTGGACGAGGGATGGGTATCCGGGAGGAAAGCCGAAGCCCAGAGGATATTCAGGGAGATATACGAGGTAGATGCCGTACCGGAGAACCTCCTTGAAGATTTCATAAACGCCGTTTTAAGTTTTGATCTCAACGATCCCAATCAAAATTACGCTCACTTTAAACGAGATGTTCTGTCAAAGTACATCGTAAGTGTGCCTTGGAAGTGGGTAAGTTATGGAATTTTAAGATTTATTGAAATGAAAGCGATGGAGGAAGGTGGGAAGTATGAGCATCTTTACAGGAAAATTTATGAAGAGGAAGGAGAAGAGAATCTCAAAGATGAGGGTAAAAGAAGACTTAAACGTTGGTTGAGTGGTATTTTTGTGGTGAAAGATGACTACGAAAAAGAGATAGGTTTAGAACATACCAAAAGGAGGTTAGAAGATGACGAAGATGACGCTTTCATCATCTAAGCTGACGCTCTATCCTGCGAACTGGCTCTACAACGCCGGTGTTGTGGGGTTCTTGAGGGTGTTGGACGCCATGGGAGAGGACGTTGAGGGGATGTTGAGGGAGGATGGAGGGGTGGAGGTGGAAACGAAGATTTTAGAGGAAAATTTTAATAAAACTTCTGATGATCTTAAGGGTACGATTTTAGAGGGATTACCTTCATACTGGTGGTCGTATTTACAGCAAACTACTGGAAGAAAGTTTTCTATGGAGGTATGTAAGCCATTAAAAGTATCAGATATCAAGGATCTTTTAATAAGTGAAATTCAAAGTGATAGCAGAAAGAAAAACAGTCCAATAAGAATTAAAAAGAAGAAAGTTGATATTTTTCACGGAAATTCAAGAAATTACAAGATTTTGGAAATTGAAAATAAACTGGTCTCCATATACAACAGTAATGACAAGGAGGAAATTATTAACATTTGTGATTTCATCCCGCCGGATGTATGGAGAGATTACCTTCTTCACAGATATTTACGCCAAGGTTTAGGGGCTTTAAATGATATATACAAAAATATGATAAATAACACCAGATGGAGAGATCTTGGGAAAATTATTGAAGATTTCAAAAATCTTGAGCCATTTGCCAATAGAAATAAGTCAAAAGTGGGTGTTTGTATATTTTGCGGTCATAGAGGAAAAGTTTATCCCCTAAATTATATGTTCTCGTCCGATCTGTTTCCCGCGGATGGTTTTCCAAATTCTGCTTGGAATCTTAGTTCTTTGTCATATTATTGCAAAAAATGCGAATTCTTTGTAATACATAGACATATAGGTATGACTGATCTTGGTAAAAATTCTCTTATCTTCATCAACGCCCCCTCGTTTAAAATTATGTGGTACCTTAACAGATACGCCCGTGAGATTTATGGGAGGGAAAAGGCCAAACGAGTTGAGCAGATCCTCGGTATGTCCCTAATTGAAATGACTCTACGCCTCAACCGTGAGCTGTCCCGTTGGACGGCGATGAACATAGAGGTTGTCCTTAAGAGAGGGGACGAAATAAATTTCTTCTCCCTACCTTACGAGGTCGTTAGAATTATAACTAACAGGAAGGTGGCGTCCCTGTTGAGCAGAATTAACCGATACGACGTCCTCAACCTCGTCCTCAAGGGCGATTTTGAGGGCATTTTACGTATGGGGGAGCGTATGCTAAGGGAGAGGATGAATCTCAAGGATGAGAAAGAAGAAGAAAAGAGCAAGAAGGAAAAGAAAGGTAAGAAAAAGATAGACTTTTATACGCCTCAAAGATTATTCCAACTTTATGCCGCTATATCGGACGTTTTAAAGGAGGAGGTTGAATATGACAGGTATGATAACCTTTGAGGAGTTTAAGAGGAAGGCCGAGAGCGGGCAACTGACCCCAGGGGAGGCCGAGGAGTGGATTAAGGAACTGGGTCGCCTTTACCGGAATACCGCAGGACTTATAAAGTTAGCCTACGAGATAGCCAACGACCCCCAGAGCAGAAGGGAACTCTACAACATCTACCGTCGCCTCACCCTCAAGAACACCAGCGACCTCGCCAACGGCCTAAGGAGGACGGGCTACGCCATAGCGCGGGATAACCCCGACATCTGTTCCTCCTTTGAGAAGATGGGATACCGCATAATGGAACTCGCCCGCCACGGCCACAGGGATATCGTCTTCGGTATGATACTGCGGATCTTCTTCGCCGCCAACAAGGGGGTCCCGGAGGACCTAAGCAGGATCTTCCAACCGGTCTATCCGGACGACGTTTTCCGTACGCTTCTGTACTCCTTCCTTAGCGGGGTGTTCTCTGCTATATCTGAAACAGGTTGTCAAAACAAAGGAGGTGAAGCATGAGCAACAGGAAGATTCCCAACATCACCGTAACCCTCATATTTGAGGGGAACGCCCTCAACAGGGACGAGAAGATAGGAGGCAACATCCTATCGGTTAAGAAGCTAACACGGGGAAACCGCACCCTATCCTTCATCGGAAAACCCGCCATAAGGCACTACCTGTTCCAGACACTCGTAAAGGCGAGTGGTTGGAGGCCGGCGAAGGTGAAAGCGGACGGGGACGTTATTCAGTTTGACATAACTCAAGACGACATCATCACCAGCGAGGAACTGGACGCCTTCGGGTATATGTATACACCGGAAAAGAAAAACTCCAAGTCAGAAAAAGGAGAAAGCGCTGTCGCTCCTTCTATCATCCGTAAAGCTCCCGTAGGTATAACCAAGGCCGTCTCCCTTGAGCCGTACCTTGGCGATATGGCCTTCTACGCCAACCACGATATGGTCAGACGCACCCACGGTGAGGCCACACCCAACCCCTACCAGAAGGAGGAGCATCTCTCCTTCTACAAGGTATCCTTCACCATAGATGCCGAGAGGCTCGGAAGGGACGAGTGGATCTTTGCCACTACGATAAAGAAAAACAAAGCAACCTATAACCTACAGATAGAGAGAGATAACGGGATCATCAAAGTTTCCTATGTTTCCAAAAACAAAAAGGTTGAGGTAGTAACCCACCCTATTCGCGCAGGAGTAGAGAGAGAGGAGGGATCCGATCACGTAAAAATAACCTTTACTGTAGATGAGAAAGAAAAGCAGAAACGCATCAGAGACCTCCTGGACGCCATAAAGAACGGTCTTTACGCCCAATCCTCCAACGAGGCCAATACCATCGTACCCCTCTTCATCATCGCCGGAGCCGTCAGGGTACCGTCCCCCGTATTCCACCCCTACATCTACCTTGAGCCGGACGAGGAGAAGCGTAAGCTCGTCGTAAAGGGTATAAGGGACGCCCTCGCCAACAGTTGGTATCAGGAAGAGTACAAAGAGGGCAGAAAAGCCTTCGTCTGGTGGGCGGAGAGACTCGGCGCCGAGGCCGCCGGCTTGGATTACGAGTCCGACTGGGAAAAGTTCCTTGAGGGCATAGGCCTTAAAAGCACCGGATAAGCATGAAGGTATTACGCCTTAAACTCTACCAGCCCCAGGCCCACTATCGCCTACCCTTCACCTACAAGCGTCGGCACACCTACCCCATACCCCCCTACTCAACCGTTATTGGTATGCTCTGCAACGTCCTCGGCATAAGGAACCTCAAGGGGGAAGGTGAGCCGGAGGACGGGAACTTCAGGGAGTTGAAGCGCATCAAACTGTCCGTAGCCGGCAGGTTCGCCGCCAAGACGACGGAGTACATCTGGTTCAGGAACTTGAGTAAGAAATCCCATCGGGACAGGTTCGGCTCTGCGACGAACCGGAGGATAAACGGCCTGATAGAGCATCCGGGCGGTCAGTCCCCCGTGTCCATAGACATCTTAAACGACGTCCATCTGCTTATATACGTCCATCACGACGACGCTGGCTTCCTAAAGACCATAGAGGACGCCCTTCACAGCCCCGAAAGGTGGCTCTCGCCCCTCCATCTCGGCCGGGCCGAGGACTGGGTGGTGATTGAGGACGTTGCCATAGTTCCGCTTAGCGACACCGAGAAACCCGTCCGTGGGTACCCCGATTGGTTCTTCTACGTACCGGAGGATAAGGCCCCCGGAGTTGGACTGGCCTACCGCCTGCCCACCTTCTACAGGCTCATAGACGGCGTAAGGACCTTTGACTTCGTACGGGCCTACCTCGTCTCCTCCGGGTTCGCTGGCGAGGTCAAAACTCGCTTTGACGAGGAGGCCGATATGCCGGTGTTCCTCACAACCCTAACGGAGGCAGGGCAAGATGAGGCTTAAGATCAGGTTCAAACCTACGGGAGGGCAACCGGAGAGCCTTCCGATTGATTACAGGGGGATCTTCATCTCCTTCGTAAAGTCGGCCCTCCTGCCCCGCTTCCCCCACATCTTTGAGAACCGCCTCGTGAAACCCTACACCTTCGCCGTCCTCTTCAACAGGGGGGTCAAGTTCGGCAAAAACGAGATAACGGGGATAGGACGGATGGACTTCCTCTTCTCCAGCGGCGACCCCGAAATCCTGACGGCCATGTTCAACTTCGCGATGGGCCTCAAACGGGGAATGGGATGGGATAGGATCCGCAAGGAGGAGATAAGGAAGTTCAGGCTAACCGAAGTCTCACCCGTATGGAGGGAGTACAGGGGGGAGGACACCTTCCGGATACTCTCACCTGTAGTGGTGAACGACCCCGACAGGGACCCAAGGAAC